>DATBYX010000169.1:0-8574 GCA_036513475.1 Xanthobacteraceae bacterium
GGGACAGGACAGGTCGAACGATTTTGCCCACCCGACGATGAGCCGCGCCCGTAGATGAAGCTCAACTCACAGGAGCTGGAGAGGATCGCGCGGCTCACGCTGGAGCACTACAACCGGCATGCGGAACAGTTCTGGCAGGGAACGCGCGATCACGACGTCAGCCAGAACATCGCGGCGCTGCTGGAACACATTGAGGGTGAGCCGCCCTTCACCATCCTGGATTTTGGCTGCGGGCCGGGCCGCGATCTCAAAGTGCTCTCCGATCTCGGTCACGTCGCGATAGGTCTGGAAGGTGCCGCGCAGTTCGCTGCGATGGCACGTACCTATAGCGGCTGCGAAGTCTGGCAGCAGGACTTTCTCAAGCTCGATCTGCCCGCGGACTATTTCGACGGGATCTTTGCCAACGCCGCGCTGTTTCATGTGCCCGGCCAGGAGCTGCCGCGCGTGCTGCTCGAGCTGCGCGCAACCCTCAAGCCGCGCGGAGCGCTGTTTTGCTCGAATCCGCGCGGTCACAACGAGGAAGGGTGGAGCGGCGACCGTTACAGTGCCTATCATGATCTCGAGACTTGGCGCCGCTACGTGTCGGGCGCAGGCTTTGTCGAGCTTGCCCACTACTATCGTCCGCCTGGGCTGCCGCGGGAGCGCCAGCCCTGGCTCGCGACCGTCTGGCGGCGGTAATCCCAGGCCGCAATAGTTTAGCGAAACGTAACGCCGCCGAGCTCCTCTGCGCCACGTATCGGATATCTCAGTACTGCCGTATTCCCGGCGTCTCATCTCATTGGCGTTGTGTGTTGGAGTAGAGGGGCGACATGAAAAGGTTAATTGCCGCGGCGGTATTGGGACTGGCACTCCTTCCGCCGCATGCGCACGCGCAGGAGCGTGTCGGAGATGCAGCGCTGGGCGCAGTGTCGGGCGCCGTCGTCCTCGGGCCTGTGGGAGCGGTAGCCGGAGCAGTGGTCGGCTACACGGCCGGGCCGTCGATTGCGAGCTCGTGGGGTCTGCGGCGCGGAAGACATCATCGCCGGCATTGGAGGCGCTAGCCGCGGCTAATCCACCTTCACCCCGGCGCGTTTGATCACGTCGGCCCATTTCGCGATCTCAGCGGCGACGAACGGCTCGATGTCCGCCAAGGGCATGGTGGCGGGCTCGCCTGCCGCTGCTCTGATAGAAGCTGTGACTGCGGGACTGCTGAGCGCCCTCCCGACCTCGGTGTTGAGCTTCTCCACAACGGGGCGCGGCGTCTTCCTGGGTGCCCAAAGACCGAACCAGGTGTGATACTCGAAGCCCGGCACCGTTTCGGCAACCGTCGGCACGTCGGGCAGAACCGGCGACCTGGCTTGCGTCGTGACCCCGATGGCGCGCACCTTATCGCTCTGCACCAGCGCCAGCGCGCCCGAAATGTTGTCAAAGAATACCGGTACGCGACCTGAGATCACATCGGAATAGACCGCCTGCGCGCTCCTGTAGGGCACGTGCGCCAGATTGGTGCCGGTCATCATCTTGAACAGCTCGGTCGAGAGGTGCTGGCCGGTTCCGTTGCCGGCCGAGCCGTAGTTGAGCTCGCCCGGCTTTGACTTGGCGAGCTCAACTAGGTCTGCGATCGATCTTACCGGGAGCTCCTTGTTCACCACGACCACAAACGGATAATCCGCAAGCATCGCCACCGGCGTGAAATCGCGGATCGGGTCATAAGGCAGCTTGGAGAACAGGCTCGGATTGACCGCCATGCTGCCGTTCAGTCCGAGGAGAAGCGTATACCCGTCGGGCTCTGCCTTTGCCGCAGCAGTTGTGCCCACGAGCAGCCCCGCGCCAGGACGGTTGTCGATGACGAATGCCTGCCCGAGCTGCTGCGCGAGCTGTGCTCCTATGAGGCGCGCGATGATGTCCGTTCCGCCGCCGGGCCCCGTAGGTACGATGATCGTGACGGGTCGCGTCGGATAGTCCTGGGCGTTCACCGCGGGCGGGCTTAACAAGGCGAAGACCGTGATGAGGGCGGCAGTAATGATGCGGAAGCCCCTGGTCATCATAGGTACCTCTACGATTATAGTGTGCGCTCGAGCAACGGGGGACCCTTGCTATGTTGCGCTCGCCGCAAGCAGTTTCCGAACACTACGCGCGCCGTGCTCTCGGCGATGCCATTCTGGCGGCCCTGAAGGCAGCAGGAAAAGACCTCGAGCATTTGACACCGGACGATCTTGCTCCGATCGACGAATTCCACAATGGGCAGCGCAACGCAACGATCCGCCTGGCCCGGCTTGCGGCAGTGAGCGGCTCCGACAAAGTCCTCGATGTCGGCTGCGGCATCGGTGGGCCATCGCGCTACCTCGCGAGCGCATTCGGCTGCGAGGTCATCGGCCTTGATCTTACTCCTGAGTTCATCGAGCTCGCGCGCATGCTTACCGAACGCACGAGGCTCAGCCACAAAGTCAGCTACAGGCAGGGGGATGCGCTGCAGTTGCCGTTTCCCGATGCGAGCTTCGATCTCGTGTGGTCGCAAAATGCGACAATGAACATTGCGGATCGCGCGCGCCTCTACGGCGAGATGCGGCGCGCGCTCAAGGCCGGCGGCCGCGTGGCGATTCAGGACATCGCCGCCGGTCCAGGCGGGGAGCCGTTCTATCCGACGCCGTGGGCCAGCAACAAAGGCATGAGCTTTTTGCTCACGCCGGAGGCGACACGTGCCACGATGGAGCGTACGGGGCTGCGCGTCCTTGCTTGGCATGAAGCAACGCAGGAAGCGCTGGAGCAAGCGGTGTCTCGCGCCGAAGCACTCGATAGTGGATCGCTGCCGCCGCTGGGCCTGCATATCCTGATGGGCCCCGACTTTCCGGCCATATCCCGGAACATGCTGCGGAACCTGCAGGAGCAGAGACTCACGCTTCTCAACGCGGTGCTCGCAGCAGACAAGTGAAGGAAGCTGATATGAGAAAAGCATCCCTCGTCGCGATATGTGTCGCCTTGCTGTCCCCCGGCTTGGCGCGGGCCCAGTCATACCCGTCGCGGCCGATCACCTTCATTGTGCCGTTTGGCGCCGGCGGCCCGGTCGACACTCTGGCGCGCAATCTGAGCGAGGCGATGCGCGCTTCGCTCGGTCAGCCCGTCGTCATCGAGAACGTGACCGGCGCCTCGGGCACGCTCGGAGTGGCTCGCGCGGCGCGCGCCGCCCCCGATGGGTACACCGTGAGCATCGGGAACTGGCCTCGCACATCGTCAACGGAGCGATCTATACGCTCCCTTACGACGTGCTGAAGGATTTCGAGCCGGTCGCACGACTGCCGAGCAATCCCTACGTCGTTGTCGCGCGCAGGGACTTGCCGGCAACCGACCTGAAAGAGCTGATCGCCTGGCTTACGGCAAACCCGGACAAAGCCACCCAGGGCACGGCGGGACCTGGATCCGGACAACACGTCAGCGGAATCTATTTTCAGAAAGTCACCGGCACCCGCTTTGCATTCGCGCCGTATCGTGCGGGGTCCTCCGAGATCATGCGCGATCTCGTCGCGGGACACATCGATCTTACCTTCGATCAGGCCATCACCGCTCTGCCCCATGTGCGCAGCGGTTCGGTCAAAGCTTATGCCGTGACCTCAAGCAACCGATTGTCTGCGGCACCCGACATTCCGACCATCGATGAGGCCGGCGCTCCGGGCGTTTATGTTTCGACCTGGTACGGCCTCTGGGTGCCCACGGGCACGCCGCAGGAGGCCGTTCGCAAGCTCACCACGGCGGCCATGGATGCGCTGGCCGATCCGACGGTGCGCCAGCGCCTGACCGACCTCGGCCAGGAGATCCCGCCGCGCGACCAGCAGACCGCGGAAGCGCTCGCCGTTCACCAGAAGGCCGAGATCGAGAAATGGTGGCCTCTGATCAAAGCTGCCAACATCAAGGCGGAGTGAGGGCGCGTGGACCTGATCGTCCGCAACGCGTGTCTTTCCGACCGACCCGCAGGCGAGCTCATCGATATCGGCATCGAGGGAGGGCTGATCATCGCGATCGAGCGCGGGCTTGCCGCCGAGGCGGCGGTTTATGACGCGAAGGGGCGCCTCGCCTGTCCCGGGCTGATCGAAACCCATATTCATCTCGACAAATCCCGCATCATCGATCGGTGCGCGCCGCAGGAGCGCAGCCGATGGAGTCCAGTGACGAGCGTCAAGCCGGTGAAGAAGAGCATGACGGTCGAGGACGTACGCGCACGCGCCGAGCGGACGCTGCAGGAATGCATCAAGCACGGCACCACCCGCATGCGCACCCAGGTTGAAGTCGATCCTGGCATCGGCATGCGGGGCTTCGAAGGCGTGCAGTCGCTGATCGTTGACTACAAGTGGGCGATCGACATCGAGATCTGCGTCTTCCCGCAGGAAGGGCTGATCAATTATCCCGGAACGGAAGAGCTTCTGATTGAAGGCTTGAGACGGGGCGCACGCGTGCTCGGGGGCGCCCCGCGCTACGACACGGATGAGGCCGGCCAGATCAGACGCATTTTCGAGCTTGCACGGGAATTCGACGTGGACATCGATATTCATCTCGATGTCGGCCCGACGGTGGAGGGGATGAACATTTACCTCGTTCGCGAGCTCACGGAGAAATTCAGGCGCGGCGGACGGGTCGTGGTGGGACACATGGCCAAGTTGTCGCTGCTGCCGCCCGGGGAAGTCGCGGCTCTGGCACGCAGCCTTGCCGACACCGGCGTTGCCGTCACCGTCCTTCCGACCACCGACCTGTTCCTGATGGGTCGTAACCGCGATCATGCCGTCGTGCGCGGCGTGGCGGATGCCAATCTAATGTGCGAGCACGGGGTGACCTGCTCGTTGTCGTCCAACAATGTTCTCAATCCCGCGACCCCCTATGGAGACTGCTCGCTCATCCGCATGGCGAACCTCTATGCCAACGTCCTTCAGATCGACCGGCCAAATGAGCTGCGGCAGTGTTTCGAGATGCTGACCGCGCGGTCTGCGCGCTTGCTCAATCTCCCGGACTACGGTTTCGCCCCCGGCCTTCCGGCAGACATCGTCATCATCAATGCGCAAAGCCCGGAGCAGGCGATTGCAGAAATCGCGCAGCCGCTTGCGGTCTTCAAGGGCGGCAAGCAGACCGTCGATTGGCCCGCGCCCAGCCTGTTGCGGCCGCAGTAAGCTCACCTCCCTGCTGACTGATCCCCGCCAATTCGAGTATTCTTTGGCGTCTCGTCCATGCTCTCTGCCCGCGCCGACGAAGTGATCGAATGAAATGACCAGCGCCCGGATACTGCTGCGGCACCCGTTCAGGCGTGATGCGCATAGGATGTTGCCATGAGCCTGTCCCATAGTGCGGCAACCGTCGAGTCCCGCGAACTGGTGCGCTTGTCCACCGAAGAGTTGCGCGAATTCCGGGATCGCGAGCGGGCCGTCTACGAAGCGATCAAGTCGCGCGCGACGCCCTTCAATCTGGCACGCGGCAAGCCTGCGACCGAGCAAGTCGAGCTTGCCAACCGATTGCTGACGGCGGTCGGCACACCGAAGGAATGCTGGGCCGAAGACGGCACCGATTGCCGCAACTATTACGGCAGCCCGCAAGGACTGATCGAAGCTCGCCGGCTGTTTGCGCCGATGCTTGGCGCGCCGCCTGAACAGGTGCTGGTTGCGAACAATTCGAGCTTGGCGCTGATGCATGACGCGTTCGTCTATGCCCTCCTGACCGGGACGCGCGACGGCGCCGTGCCGTGGCGCGATCAGCGTCAGCCAACGCGCTTTCTGTGTCCCTCGCCCGGCTACGACCGCCATTTCCAGATCTGCGAGCAATACGGGGTCGAGATGATCCCGGTAGCGCTGACCGGGGCCGGCCCGGACATGGACGAGGTCGAGCGGCTCGCCGGCGACCCGGCCGTCAAGGGCATGTGGTGCGTCCCGAAATACAGCAATCCCACCGGCGAAACCTATTCGCCTGAGACGGTCGCGCGGCTTGCGCGGATGCGCGCTGCCGACGATTTCCGGCTGTTCTGGGACAACGCCTATGCGGTTCATCACCTGAGCGGTACGCCCGACCGGCTCGACAACGTGCTCGACGCCTGCGCCGCCGCCGGCAGCCCCGACCGGGCGCTCGTGTTCGGCTCAACCTCGAAGATCACTTTCGCGCAGGCCGGCCTCGGCCTGTTCGCGACGTCGCCTGCCAACATGCGCCGGTTCGTCTCGCGTCAATCGACGCGCACGATCGGGCCCGACAAGCTCAACCAGCTGCGGCATGTCCGGGTGCTCCGCGATCAGGCCGGGATCGCCGCGCACATGGACCAGCAGCGCCGCCTGCTTGCGCCCAAATTCGCCGCCGTGCGGGAAATGTTCGAGGCCCGACTCGGCGGCAGAGGAGTCGCGGCGTGGACCAACCCGCGCGGCGGCTATTTCGTCAACCTGGACGTGCTCGACGGCTGCGCCCAACGCGTCGTGGCGCTGGCCAGGACGGCCGGCATCGAGGTGGTGGCGGCGGGCCGCACCTTTCCCTACGGCCGTGATCCGCGCGACCGCAACATCCGTATCGCCCCATCCTTCCCGCCGGCGGACGAGGTCCGTGCTGCGGTTGACGCGCTCGCCACCTGCGTCCTCGTCGCCACCAGCGAACGCCTGCTCGCCGACCGCGGCATCAATGCTTGAGACGGATTGCAGGGAGGCACGCGACCCATGCAAACCGAACCCAAGTACTGGTTTCCTGCCAAGCGCTACGGTTGGGGATGGGGCGTGCCGAGCGTTTGGCAAGGCTGGCTGGTGATGGGCGCTTTCCTTGTCCTCGTACTCGCCGGCTCATTCCTGTTTCCGCCCGGGGTGCAGCTTGGTCCCTATCTCGCCTATGTCGCCGTGCTGTGCGGACTGCTGATCGGGGTGTGTTGGCTCAAGGGCGAGCCGCCACGCTGGCGGTCGGGCAAAGACGAACGCACCTGAATTTCGGCGAAGACCATAAGATCCATCAAACGCCGTCAGTTGCGTAGGCGGAGATTCTTCCGTTCGGCGGGGCCGGTACCGTTGCGAGTGGTGGCACCGTGACAGAGAAGGATTCCAAGCAGCACAATGCCGGCGCCCAGGATCTGCGACCGGCCAAGCGTTTCGCTGAATATGATCCAGGCTCCGCAGGCCGCTACGACCGGCTGCAGCAGCAGCGTCACCGACGATGTAAAGGCGGGAAAATATCTCATCGCGAATACGAGCAAGCCTTGGCCGCCGGCATGCGTTATCAGGGCGAGCGCCATGAGCGTGGCCCAACCCGTCCACGTTCCGGGGACGAGACTTTCGCCCATTGCCAGCGTTGCCGGCAGAAGAACGCACGCGCAGGAAAGGGTGGTGACCCCCATCACCACGCTCGTCGGCGTCCTGTCGCGGTAGCGGCCGACCACCAGCAGATAGGCCCCGTAGGCCGCGCCGGCAGCCAAGCCTAAGCCATCACCAAAAAGCTTCCCACGCGCGAAGCTCGAAACGCTGCCAACCAACAGGGCCACGCCGCCGATGGCGATGATGTAGCTCAGCACCGTTCTCGGCCTAGGCGGTTCACGAAAGGCGACCCAGGCCCCCAGCGACACAAAGATCGGTGCGAAGTTCAAGAAGAGCGTGGCATTGACCACGCTGGTGTAGCGCAGCGACCAGTGCAGGCAGAGAAGGTCCAGCGCAAAGAAGGCTCCGGCTGCAATGAGCCAAAATAGCTCGTTCGATACCGCGCCGGAATCCGGCGAAACCGGCTTCAGGTTGGCCCCACTGAACAGCAGGAAAGCAGGCGCAGCCAGAGCGACCCGGTAGAATGCTGTTGCGGTCGGCTCCAGCTCGCTGAGCCGCACCAGGATCGGCGAGGAGCCAAGCGCAACCGCGCCGGCCAAAAGAGCCAACAGTGGAAGCATGGCGACAATTCCACCGGAGCCATTCGACACCGGTGATCGCGGCTTCCTCACTGAGCCTGTCATTGGAGTGGCGCTAAATCCGAACCGCTGGTTCATTTCCCCAACGGTAATGTGTCCAGGTAATGGGCTTGAGCACCACGGGTGCCGGGTTGATGGGCAGGCAGCACGAGGATAGCTATGGCGTGGCGAAAGCTCGCTCCACACACTCGATGTGAGCGGAGACCAGGGAAGCATCTCATGCGCACGACAGCATTGGTTCTTCTCGTGCTGTTCACCGGCGCATCACTTGCGCTTTCGATCCTTGCCGCACGGCCTCAATCGCCTTCCAATCCTGCGCCAGGGCCAACATCTCCCAGTCCCGCTGAAAAACTCACGGACAAGTTATACCCAAAATGGAAATTGGCGAACGTTCCCGACTTGAGCAAGCCGATATTCCTGAAAAAAGGATCGCGCGTATGCAGGGCCGACGGCTCCCTGATGGTCTCGGCCATCGTGGGCGGTGATCCGCATTTTCTTTTCCAAGATAAGGACTGTGACGTCGTTGACGCGGAAATCGGCGTCCAGATCATCGATCGTTGTGCAGGAGAGCAGGCTCCCTGCAACGCGTTGTACCGCTTCCAGGAGAAGTTTGCGGTCGTCTTCATCACATGGGACGGTGCACCAAAAACAATCACAATGGACCTTCTGCAGATGCGACCATTGCTCGGGATCGGTGTGCCGATGCT
>DATBYX010000170.1:0-3376 GCA_036513475.1 Xanthobacteraceae bacterium
GAGAGCACGATGAACTGATAGACCGGTCGCGGAAGCACGCCCTCGAATTTCAGAAAAAATCCCAGCTCCTCGATCCGCCGCGCAAGCTCCGGATGGTTGAGCAGAGCGATATAGGGTCCGCCGAAGCCCTCCCCGCGTGCCTTGCGCTTTGCCGCCATCTCGGCAAAGAGCGCGCGGCCCGCCGGCGGCAGCCGCGCGGGATCCATGGCCAACACTGTCATGACACCCCTCTATTCCTGCCTCTATTCGTGATAGGACCAGGCTCGCGCGCCGGCTGCGAAATCGTAAACCGGCGTGGGACAGTTCTTGTCCGCTTTCACGTCGATGAGGACGGGGGCGTCGGCCGCCAGCGCCTTGCGAAAGGTCGCCTCGAGCTGCGCGGGATCATCGACCGTGAAGCCCTGCGCCCCGAGAGCGCGGGCAAATGCCGCCCAGTCGTGATCGGGAATGCTGGTGAGCTCGGCGGGCACCGGGCCGTATGTATGCGCGCGCAGCCAGACGTTGCCCAGCGCGGCATTGTTCAAGACTACAAAGATGATGGGCAGGCGATAGCGCGCCGCGGTCTGGATCTCCAAGCCGTGCATGTGCATGCAGCCGTCGCCGGTGATGACGGCAACCCGGTGGTCGGGGCGCGCGCACTGCACGCCGACCGAGGCCGGAATGGCCCATCCCATCGGGCCGAGATTGGTCGCCGAGATGTATGTCCGCGGCTCGTACGCCATCCAATAGTGGCCGGCAAAGGCGCGGTGCGCGCCGGAATCAATGAGCAGGATGCCATCCCGGGGATACACCCTGCGCAACGCGGCAATGGCCGCCGCCGGATGCACGGGCTTCGTCGGCCTGCTGCAATTTTCGAGATCATAGAGGCGCGGCCCGCTCCTGATTTTCGCGAGCCACGCCCGTCGCTGCTCCTCTCCCGCGCCCAACGCTGCCGCAATGGCGTCGGACCGCTCCCGCATCAGCTCGAGAAAAGCGCGGCAATTGCCGGGAACGACGTGGGCGGCGCTGCCGTGGGTGATGAGCTCGTCCATGTCCGTGTTGACATGAACGGTGATGGCGCGCGCGCGCTGCCGCTCGCGCAGCGTCCAGTGCATGGTGTCGCGCTCGTTCATGCCCGACCCGAGCACGATCAGCACATCGGGAACATCCTTGAGCAGGGCCGCCGTGGCGTGGCGCGTGCCTGCATAGCCGAACACGCCGAGCGACAAGGGGTGATCGTCGGGGAATACGCCCTTGGCGCGCAGCGTGGTTGCCACGGGAATCGACCATTGCTCGGCAACGGCCTTGAGCGCGGCCGCGGCGTTGTCGTGCTCGACCCCGGCACCGGCCAGGAATGCGATTTTCGCTCCGCTCGCCTGCGCGATCGCATTGATCGCCGCCTCGGCGGCGATCCTGCTCAGCGGATCCACCGCCGCGAAATAGTCCGAGACCGTTGTGTAATGCGCGCCGGTCTGCCCCGTAATAGCATCGTGCGTGAGTGACAGATGCACCGGACCGCGCGGCTGCGCCCACATCGCGGTGAGCGCATGGCGCAGCCAGTGATCGAGATTGCGGGCACTGGCGACTGTCACGGAGAGGCGCGTGAGCGGCTTCATCACAGCCGTATCGTCGAGCGTCGCCTGGCTCGCATCCTGGAATTCTCCGAGCCCCTCCATGTCGATCGGAATTTCTCCGCTGAGCACAAGCACCGGCGATGAATCGGTCTTCGCGGCGGCAACTGCGGTGGCCATGTTGCACAGCCCCGGGCCGCCGATCCCCAGCGCGGCGCCGAACCGGCCGCTCGCGCGTGCATAGCCGTCAGCCATGTAGGCGGCGCCCCCTTCGTGCGCCGCCACGATCGGCCGCAGCCCGGGATGCCGGGCCAGCGCCGGCAGAAACGGATAGATCAAGCCACCCGGAACCAGGAAGAGATGCGTCAGCCCCTCCTGCAGGAGCGCATCCAATATGAAGTCGGAACCGAGTGCCATCGGAAGCTCATCACCTCATTGCGCGCCATGCACATTCAGTTTAGCGCATTGCGGCTACAAGCAGAATTCAGTTACCGTCAGCAGCATGCTGTAATCGCACGTGTTCGTCGCGAGTATTGGGGGGCCAATGGCGGGAAAGCCGGTCGCGATCATCATGGGAAGCCAGTCCGACTGGGCGACCATGCAACACGCGGCTGATACGCTCGCGGCGCTCGGGGTTGGCTACGAGGCGCTGATCGTATCCGCCCACCGCACCCCGGACCGGCTATACAAGTTCGCCAAAGGCGCGCGACGCAAAGGCTTCAAGCTCATCATCGCGGGCGCCGGCGGGGCGGCGCATCTGCCTGGGATGACCGCGGCGCTCACGTCACTGCCAGTGCTTGGGGTGCCGATGACCACGCATGCGCTCGAGGGCAAGGACAGTCTCCTTTCCATCATGCAGATGCCGGCGGGCATCCCGGTCGGCACGCTTGCGATCGGCAAGCCGGGAGCCATCAACGCGGCGCTGCTTGCGGCCGCTGTGCTCGCCCTCTCCGACCCGCCGCTTGCCAAGCGCCTCGATCAATGGCGCGTGCGCCAGACCGCAGCGGTCGGCAAGCGCCCGAAGGATTAGTGTGACTCCCGTAGCCCGGATGGGAGCGTAAGGGGACATCCGGAGTGCCGTTCCGCGGATTGCGCAAAGATGCGTAATCCGGGCTACGGACCGTAGGGGCGGGTTTGAAACCCGCCCCTACAAGGACGATCGATTGCAATGACCATCCGGTTGTGGGGACAATGAGAATGGTCAAAGCTCAGCGACTGTTTGTTCTAGTGGTGTGCAGCGCGGTTCTTGCAATGGCGGTTCACGCAGAGAACGTCCCGACGCTCGTTGCTCCCACGCTTGACGGCGGATTGCCGCTCGTCATCGGCCATCGCGGCGCTGCCGGGCACCGTCCGGAGCACACGCTCGCATCCTACGAGCTCGCCATCGACTATGGTGTCGATTTCATCGAGCCCGATCTCGTCACGACCAAGGACGGCGTCCTGATTGCCCGGCACGAAAATGACATCTCGGGCACGAGCGATGTCGCGGAGAAATTTCCGGAGCGCAGGGCGACCAAAGCCATCGACGGCAAAAAGATCACGGGCTGGTTTACCGAGGACTTCACCTTGGCGGAGATCAAGAAGCTGCGCGCCAGGGAGCGGCTTGCCTTCCGCAACCAGGGCTGGAACGGCATTTACGAGATCCCGACATTCCAGGAAGTGATTGATCTCGCCAAGCGCGGAAGCGCGGCGAACGGGCGTATCATCGGCATCTACCCCGAAACCAAGCATCCCAGCTATTTCCGTTCCATCGGCCTTCCGCTCGAGCCGCTCTTGCTCAAGGCGCTCGAGGCGAACGGCTACGCCGATGCCGGCGCGCCGGTCTT
>DATBYX010000171.1:0-9194 GCA_036513475.1 Xanthobacteraceae bacterium
GGCGCACGCCGCGATCTGGTGGAGATTGCGGCCTCGGCGCGCGAGGCGGGCCTCTACACCAATCTGATCACTTCGGGCATCGGTATCACCCCGCGCACCATGCGCGACCTTTGGGAGACAGGCCTCGACCACGTCCAGGTCTCGATCCAGGACTCCGACGCCGTATCGTCTGATCACATTGCCGGCTATCGCGGCGCGTTCCAGCGCAAGCTTGCGCTGGCGACTGAAGCGGTACGGCTCGGCCTGCCGCTCACGATCAATGCGGTCGTGCACCGCGCCAATATCGCGCGCATTCGTGAAATGGTCGATCTGGCGATCAAGCTGAAAGCAAAGCGTGTCGAGATTGCGCATGCGCAGTACTACGGCTGGGCCCTGAAGAATCGCGCGGCGCTGATGCCCACACGCGAGCAGGTCGATCGTGCCATCGCCGAGCTGGAGGAGGTGCGGCAGGTGCACCACGGTCACATCGTGATCGATGCGGTGCTGCCAGACTATTACGCGCGTTTTCCCAAG
Source organism: Xanthobacteraceae bacterium (assembly GCA_036513475.1). GTDB lineage: Bacteria > Pseudomonadota > Alphaproteobacteria > Rhizobiales > Xanthobacteraceae > VAZQ01. Next base: position 514 of record DATBYX010000171.1, read on the forward strand.
CCCTGTGTCGGCGGCTGGGGTCGCCGGTCGCTGAACGTCACGCCCTCGGGACGAGTCTTGCCGTGCCATGCCGCCGAGTCGATCCCGGGTCTCGAGTTCTGGAACGTTCGCGGTCATTCACTGGGCGAGATCTGGACCTCATCGCCGGCCTTCAATGCATTCCGCGGGACGGCATTCTTGCCGGAGCCGTGCGCAAGTTGCGAGCGGCGGGAGATCGATTTCGGTGGGTGTCGCTGCCAGGCTTTCGCGTTGACCGGGGATGCGCGCGCAACTGATCCGGTGTGCCATCTTTCGCCGCGCCATGCGCTTGTAGCCGAGCTTGCGGCCGTGCAAGAGGAGAAGCCCTATTCCTATCGCCGGATGTGACCCCGCGACCCTACTCGATCAATTCTCGCCGCTACGAGGATCTCGGCCCTAAGTGGGGCGGGCCCATTGAATTCGATTGCGTTCGGGCCGTGAACTGTCCGACAATGACGCAGCGTCGCTCCAGGCGGGGGGTTGCCGCCTCCCAAGTGAGAGCCACGTCGTCATTAAGGGAGGAGCTCATGACCCATTCATGCGCGCTGCGTCGGCGTCTGCTTGTTGCCGGCGCCCTTGTCACTATTGTCGCCGCGACGTCCTGGCCTCTGATGGCCCAGCAAGGCGCCAGCTCGCCGCCGACAAACGCACCGGCGGCAGCTCCTGCGCCGCTGCCGGCACCCACGATCCAGTCCGTAATGGCCGATCGGCCCAAGTCGGAGGCGGCGCAGAAGCTTGCCCCCGTAGCACCTCCCCCTTTTGCCACCGCAGCAGACAAGATCCCAGTGGACAAGCTCAAGCCGCCCAATGGGTTTAACATCGAGGTCTATGCCACCGGGATGGTGAATGCCCGCTCGCTGCGGCAGGGTGACAAGGGAACCATTTTCGTCAGCAGCCGGCTGACCGACAAGATCTATGCCATCACCGACAGCAACGGAAAGCGCGAGGCCAGACCGGTGCTCACCGGCCTGAACAGGCCAAACGGCATCGCCTTCCACAACGGGACGCTGTACGTTGCCGAGCTGTCGCAGGTATCGAAGATCGAGGACATCGAAAGCAAGATTGATCAGACGCTCAAGCCCACCGTGATCTACAGCGATCTGCCGAAAGACGAGCCGCATGGGTGGAAATTTTTAACCGTGGGGCCGGATAACCGGCTCTACTTCCAGGTCGGCGCTCCCTGCAACATCTGCATGCCTTCGGATGCTCACGCCCAGATCCGCAGCATCAATCTGGATGGCAGCGACATGAAAGTCGTCGCCCGTGGAATCCGGCAGATCGTTGGAATGGACTGGCACCCGGTCACGGGGCAACTCTACTTCACCGAAAATCAGCGTGACTGGCTCTCCGAGGAGTTCCCGGAGGACAAGCTCAATCGTGTGGCCAACCCTGGCAAAGACAATTTCGGCTTCCCGTATTGCCACCAAGGCAATATGCCGGATCCCGAGTTCGGTTGGGGGCATGACTGCAAAGCCGAGTTCGCCCAGCCGCTCGTGCTGCTTGGGCCACACTCAGCACCGCTGGGGATGCGCTTCTATACCGGCGCCATGTTCCCGGCCGAGTATCGCGGCGCCATTCTGGTTGCCCGCCACGGCTCCTGGAACAAGACGAAAAAGTTTGGCGGCGACATCGTGCTCGTCAAACTGAACGAGGATGGAACGGTCAGGTCAGTCGAACCGTTCATCACCGGCTTCGTGCAGGACAACAGCTACATCGGGCGCCCGGTTGATCTGCATGTGATGAAGGACGGATCGGTCCTTTTCTCCGATGATTGGAATGGCGCAGTATATCGCGTGACCTACGGCGAAGCTCCGGTCGCCCGCCGCTGATGGGATGAAAGCTCGGGGACGCTTCGATGCGTTCCCGATCTTTCCCTTAACATCCGGTGCTGAGCAGGCAATGCGCTCGCCGCTTGTCGCAGTGGTCCTCGCTACATTGCTGTTGCCAGCGCAGTCGCAATCGCTGCCGGAGCGCCAGGCCGCGTGCCTTTCGTGCCATGGCGAGAACGGCCAGTCGCAAAACCCGGAAGTGCCCTCGCTCGGGGGTGAGCCGGAATATTACATCACGATCCAGCTCGTCATGTTCCGGGACAAGCTGCGCGCAGTGGAGATCATGAACGAGGTGATGGCAGGCGCGAGCGATGATGCGGTGCGCGAGCTTGCGAGCCTCGTCTCCAGGCTGCCGCCGCCCGAGCCGGTGCTCGATACACCCGATCCCGCTCGCATGGAGCGCGCCAAGGCGCTGGTGCGACAGAATCACTGCAGCGTGTGCCACAAACCGGATTTTTCCGGCGGCCAGAATGTGCCGCGCCTGGCCGGCCAGCGCGAGGATTACCTGGTGAAGGCATTGCGCGGCTATAAGGATAATTCGCGCCGCGGCTATGATGCCTCGATGGCGGACGTGATCGAGCCCCTCACCGACGAGCAGATCCTCGACATGGCGTACTATCTCGCGCGCGTGCGCTGACCGAGATTCGAGGCAAGGAAAAAGGATCCAGCGTCTAGCCCCTCCAGTCGCTATTTTCCCGGTGCAAGCGATCGGCGCTCCTGCTAGACTTCAGGTCCGCCGCACGTGCCATCGCCTGCGCTAACACTCCATTCAGAGCAATAATCGCAACGAGGAGGAAACATGGTTTCGTTCAACCTGAACAACCGACAGATCTCAGTCGATGCCGACGCGAACACTCCGCTGCTGTGGATCATTCGCGATCATGTCGGGCTGACCGGCACGAAATACGGCTGCGGGGCTGGTCTCTGCGGCGCCTGCACTGTGCACATCAACGGCACGGCGCAACGCGCGTGCCAGACCGAGCTTGGTTCGGTTGCGGGTAAGAAGATCGTTACGATCGAAGGTCTCTCGCCGAACTCTTCTCATCCGCTGCAGAAAGCCTGGGTAGCCGAAGAAGTGCCCCAGTGCGGCTACTGCCAGTCCGGTCAGATCATGAAAGCTGCGGAGCTGCTTGCAAAAAATCCCAAGCCCAGCCGTGCGGATATCGTCGCGCATATGGATGGCAATATCTGCCGCTGCGGAACCTACCACCGCATCATTGCGGCCATCGAGCGTGTGGCGAAGGAGGGCTGAAGCCATGACCATGATCGATAGCAACCTGTCGCGCCGCAGCGTGCTCGCCGGTCTGAGCGGAATGACGTTCTGCCTTGCGCTCGGAGATGACGGCGTGCCCCTGGTGTCCCCCGCAGAAGCGGCGCTCGCTAATGCTTCCATCACCCCTTGGGTGCGCATCGCCCCTGACGGCAGGATCACGATCCTGAGCGCCGGAGCGGAAATGGGCCAGGGCTCCATGACTTCCTTGCCGCTCATCGTCGCTGAGGAAATGGACGCGGACTGGTCGAAGGTCGCGATCGAATGGGTTCCGGCTGACGCAAAGGTCTACGGCTACAAGGACCCCTTCGGTACCGAGCAACTCATGTGGATCGTCGGCAGCCGCGCGGTGCAGCTTTATTACACCAAGCTGCGCATCGCCGGTGCGCAGGTGCGCAAGGTATTGATGGCGAATGCTGCGCAAAGGTGGGACGTTGACCCTGCCACGCTCAAGACCGAGCCGAGCCTGGTCATCAATCCAGCCAACGGCAAGCGCCTGAGCTACGGCGAGATTGCAAGCTTTGGAACGGTTCCTGCAGCCCTGCCGACAGTGGATGAAAAAGAGCTCAAGGACGCCAAGCAATTCCGTCTTATCGGACATTCGGTGCCGCGCCGCGACATCCCTTCCAAGGTCAACGGCAGTGCCCAATATGCGATCGACGTGAAGCTGCCCGGGATGCTTTACGCATCGACGCTGCATTCGCCGGTTCACAGTGCCCAGTCCAAAATCTGGGATCCAGGCGAGCAGGACAAATCCGGTGCCGCGCCGGAAAGCTGGAACGATGCGCAAGTGCGCGCCATGAGAGGCGTCATCGCAATTGTGAAGCTTCGCAACGGGCTCGCCGTGGTTGCCGATCATTTCGAGCACGCCAAGGCAGGCCGCGATGCCTTGCGAGTCACGTGGGCGAAATCCAAGGCTGATGGGTTCAACTCCGAGGCAGCGCTCGAGGATTATGTCAAGGTCAGCGGGAATCCCAATGCCACGGCCGTAAAGCTGGAAGAAAAGGGGGACGTGAAGGCTGCCTTTGGCGATGCGGCGAAGACCTACACCGCCGAATTCCGCAGCGACTACGGGTATCACGCGCAGATGGAACCGCTGAACGCCGTGGTTCGGATCAATGCTGCGGGTGATCGGGCGGAAGTCTGGGAAGGCAGTCAAGCCCCCGACGAATCACGCAAGGCAGTGGCGAAGGCGCTTGGTTTCAACATCGAGCAGGTGGACTTCCACCAATGCTACATGGGCGGCGCCTTCGGCCGCCGCTCCATCGGCGACTACGCTGCGGAATGCGCGCTCATCGCCAAAGAGGTGCGCCAGCCGGTCAAGCTTGTCTGGACACGCGAGGAGGACATCGCACAAGGGATGTTCCGCCCGCAGTCCTACCAATGCCTCGAGGCAGCTACCGACGAGAGCGGCAAGGTGACGGGCTGGAAGCACTGCATTGTGGGCGACGGCGAATTCCTCCTCATCACCGGGATCAAGATTCCGTATTACGGCGTGCCCAATCAGTACATCGAGCGGCGCGGCGTCTCGCACGGAATCAAGCTGAAGCATTGGCGCTCCGTAGGCCATGTGTTCAACACCTTTGCGATCGAGAGCTTCGTCGATCAGATGGCGGCCGACCAGGGCATGGATCCCATCGCGTTCCGGTTCGAGCGCATGGGAGCCACTCCGAAGACGCGCAGGGTATTCGAGACGCTGGCGCAGATGGCCGATTACAAGGCGCAGCGGCCGGACAGCCGGGCGGTCGGCATCTCGATCACGGAACGATCAGGCTCGCTCGGGGCGGGCGCGGTGGAAATCTCCCTTGACCGCGCCAGTGGCAAGATCCGTGTCCACAAGGTGTGGCTCGCGGTAGACGGCGGGGTCGTCGTGCAGCCTGCGGCGGCCAAGGCGAACGTGGAGAGTGCAATCATCTACGGCTTGTCCTGCGTGCTGCACGAGCGCATCTCGATCAAGGACGGCGTGGTCGAGCAGTCGAATTTCCACGACTACAACGTGATGCGCATGTCCGATCTCCCGGAGGAGATCAACGTACAGTTCGTCGATGTGGATACACGGCCCACGGGCCTCGGCGAGATCGGCAATCCCTTCATTGCCGGCGCAATATCGAACGCCATCTATCGGCTCTCCGGCAAGCGGTTACGTCACATGCCGTTTACTCCCGAGAGGGTGCTGGAAACGCTGAAGGCTTGAAGCACCACAAGCGGGGCACCGGCGCTGTTCGCACAACCAGAGCGGCATGGCCTCCAGAGGGAGGACGCGCGGCAATCCCTTCTCTTCATGAGGGCCACGTGATAAAACTGCGTCTGTTTAAGATCGGCAAAAACTAGGGCCGCACTGCAGGACTTTCCATTTTCATGCCGCGCGCGCGCCACATCAAATACAGTTCAAGAACGACATACTCTTGCGCACCATAAGGATACGACTCTGCACGCATGCCGATCAGGCAATTTCGCAATCGCCGTTGTAGCGATCCGAGGGATTGCCACTCCAAGCGATACAGCGGATATCCGGCGGGATGCCCCTGTGGGATCGGTGCGCCAGAGAGCTTCTGTCCCCAATTGTCATCATGGCACTGAGCGCAGGAAAGATTAAGCTGACCTTGACGCTGAAAGAACATCTCGCGACCGTTTTGGAGAAACGGTCTGGTGCCCTCATCGATAGCGACACTGATCGGCATGCCGCGCGACTGGAGCCCGATATAGGAACTGATCGCCAGAAGCTTCTTGCCTTCGAGCGGCAGCGGATTGGCTTTTTGCTGTTGGGCACGACAGATGTTGACGCGCGTCGCAATGTCCACTGGCCGGGAACCGGCCCGGTCGATGGCAGGGTAGCGGGCCGCCACGCCTTTCATGCTGAGCCGCGCGTCACCGTGGCAATCGGCGCAGGATTTGTTCGATGCGCCATCAGCCGCGTTCCAGAGTGCCTCGCCATCGAGTACCCAAAGCATGCCAGGATTGGCGCTGTCATCGTCCTGCATGGCCTGTGTCCCACGGCTCATGAAATCATAGCCGGACATTCGCTCCGATACCGGGATTTCACCACCGATTGCGAGCGACACGGACACCAAGGCGCCAACAAGGTGAACGCCGCACGACAGCACGCAAGATCGAGGCCAGAGGCTCATTCGACGGTGATGGCCACGCTTTCGGTCGCTGAAAACCCGTTGTCACCGGTCCATTTGAACTCGAGTTTTCCGCTCGCAGTAGCGACGGTGGAGAATGCGATGAAGGGATTGGCGGCGATTGCCGGGAAGAGCTCAGCCCGGAATATCTCCTCGCCGTTGTAGGTGCATACAAAAAGGTTGATGGTGTCGCGCGGCAGGATCTCGCCCGTGCTATTCGTGCGATACCCGGGCTCCATTGGATGGGAAATCAACGTCTTGATTTCTATCACCTCGCCGCGTTTGGCGCTTGCCGGCACATTGATAAGTGCACGTGCCATTCTCAGATGCCTTCCACACAGGCTGCAAGGGTTACGACGACGTCCGCCTCGTCGGACCAGAACGAGCCGTCGCTCATTTCGGCGATGGCGGTCACGGTCTGGGAATCGGCGAGCCGGATGCGGCTCGATATGGCAGCCTTGCCGGCGCGCGGTCCGAGCCGAATGCTCAAGACATTCGGCTGCGGATTTTTTTCGTTGAAGACGTGAATGGCCTTCACGTAATCGGCTTCTGTCATCGGACTATCGACTGATACCGTCATTGGAACTGCGTTACCGTTCTCGATCAGCGGCGGAAGGTCGAGTCTCACCTTTCCCTTGCGCAGGGGCGCCTCGCCGATCACCTTGCGGATGGCGGCACGCATCATCGCGGGCGTTGCCCAGGTCGGTTTTATTGCGAGCAGCAACGACATTCCCGTGCCGCCGATCAAGGCGAGCGCGCTGATCAATATCTGCCGTCGTGTGGCAACGGTCATGGCTTCGGCTCTCAGGGTCTCCTACTCGCGCAGATTCGAGAGGTAGGCAACTACATCCTCGATCTGCTCGGCAGTCAGAATGGGGTTAGCCCGGAACGCATCGGCCACTCGGGTCAGGCCCTCAACGCGATAGTAAGCTGGCATTATCGTTTCCGGGTTCAGGCGGGTTGAATCGACGATCCGCAACCGCAATTGGGCCTCCGACCAACGGGTCCCGGTTCCAGCGAGATCGGGCGCCAATGTGCCTTGCAGCTTTTCCTCTGGAAATGGTCCGCTGTGGCAAAGCAAGCAAAGCCCCACTTGACGGCTTGTGACAATGGCACGGCCGCGCTCGGCTTCACCTCTCACGCCGGTCAGCGAGGCCGGGATGCCATCTCCGACGATGATATAGGGTCGCAGCGACGATTCGGTAGCGGTCAAAGGAGCGAGAGCGGTAATCATGGCCGCAAGCGCACCGCCCAAAACGACGCCCGTCAGGGGAAGACGAATATGCTTACCGTTCAAGGTAAACGAGTGACTTGGCTTGATCTTAATATTTGCGCAACTCCCCTGCCGTCGAGCCTGCTTCCTGCACCAGGCTTAGCCGAAGACTTCCTCGGTGATGGTCTTGAACCAGCCATCTGCCAACCTCGCCTCGAGCGCTCGCGTCGTGCTTGGCGCGTCTATAGGACTGACGCCTCCTGATCCCTCAACCTCTTTGAGCTGTCCATCCGCGGCCTGGTACACGCCGGCGATCGAGATGCCGTAGTCCGGAGCTACCAGGCTATAACAAGTATTGATCAGCTTCGCCTGGTCCGGGTTGCTGCCGCCCAACAGTTTGGCGACCGCAGCCGCGCAGACCTTGGCTTGCGCATTGGCCGCGAAGGCCGATTTCGGCATCGCGCCCATGATAGCCGCATCGCCTATCACATGGATGTTGGGCTGCTGCCTGGATTCAAATGTCACCGGATCGACCGGGCACCAGCCGCTGCGGTCGGCGGCGCCCGCCGTCTCGGCAATGCGCCCTGCCTTTTGCGGAGGGATCACATTGGCCACAGTTGCCTTATGCTTTCCGAACTCGGTGACAAGTGTCATGTCGGCTGCGTCAACTGACGTGACCTTGCCGCCTGCCGAAAGCGGCACCCATTCGAGCATTCCCGGATAAAGTTCCTTCCAGGCGTTCTGGAAGAGCCGCTGCTTGGAGAACGCATCCTTGGCGTCGAGCAGGATGAGCTTCGACTTCGGCTTCTTGGTTTTGAGGTAATAGGCGATGAGACTCGCACGCTCGTAGGGGCCAGGAGGGCAGCGAAACGGATTCGCCGGCGCTGAGATAAACACCGTTCCGCCGTCCTCCATCGCCTCCAGTTGACGGCGTAACAATAAAGTCTGCTCCCCTGCCTTCCACGCATGTGGCATGCGCTCGGATGCTGCTTCGCTGTAACCCGGCAACGCGTCCCAACGCAGATCGATGCCCGGCGCCAGCACCAGCCGGTCATAGGAAACGCGTGCGTTGTTTGTCAGCGCTACGAACCGCGCTTGCGCATCGATTCCGATGGCCGGCGCGCGCGCCAGCACGACCCCATCATCAGCAACTTTGTCCAAACCGAACTGCTGCGCCTGCAGGTCTCGCAAGCCGGCGATCACGGCATTGCTCAAGGGGCATGCGA
>DATBYX010000172.1:0-4069 GCA_036513475.1 Xanthobacteraceae bacterium
GCGAGCCCGGAAATGAGCCGGTTGCGACGGGGAAAATCGTGGGCGCGCGGCTGCCATCCGAGCGGCATCTCGGAGAGGAGGAGCCCTTGCGCGAGAATGGCATTGGCCAGGGTCGCGTGCTCAGGCGGATAGATCTGGTCATGTCCTCCCGCCAGGACAGCGATGGTTCCGGAACCGAGACTCCCCCGGTGTGCGGCGGCATCGATGCCGCGCGCCAAACCTGAGACGGTGATGAAGCCGGCCTGGCCAAGGTCGCGCGCGAGACGCTCGGCAAAGCGCACCCCCGCGGCGGAGGCATTGCGCGCTCCGACGATCGCTATCATGGGCAGCCCCATAGCGGTGATGTTGCCCCGCACCGCGAGGAGCGGCGGCGCGCTGTCAATCATTCGCAGGCGTTCTGGATAAGTTGCTTCCCCCATGGCGATAAGGCTCAACCCCAGCGCCTTCATTGCGGCCAGCTCGCGCTTGGCATTTTCGCGCGAATAGATGCGCGAAGGAGCGGGCGCTCCGCCGTGCCGCGCCAGCTCGGGCAGCGCATCGAGCGCGCTGCGCGCGCTGCCGTATCGATTCAGGAGCGCTCGGAACGTACGCGGGCCGACATGCTCGCTGCGAATGAGGCACAGCCAATCGAGCCGTTGCTCGTCGTTCAATGTGGGTGCCTCGGTGTCCTCGCGGCTCACGTCATCCCTTCTCGACGGGTGCCCCCAACCTGTCCGCAGTTCTTCCTGCGCATCTGGCAGTATCGGAATGCGTATCTGAAATGAGCACTACGTCTTCCCGATTTTGGTCTCCGTTCCCTGCAGCAGTCTCCCAATGTTCGCGCGGTGCATGATCCAGGTCATCACTGTGAGAAGCGCAAACAGCACCGCTTCGGGAAAGTGGCCGAGGCTCCAGAGCAGCACGGGAGTAACGGCGCTTGCGATAAGAGCCGCGAGCGAGGAATACCGCGTAAGGGCCGCGACAACGAGCCAGACTACACCAAATCCAACTGCCGCCGGCCAAGCCAACGCAAGGAGAACGCCGATATAGGTGGCGACACCCTTGCCGCCCCGGAACCCAAGCCAGACCGGAAAAACATGACCAAGGAAGGCGCCAGCCCCAGCGATAAGCGCAACGTCGCGCCCCCACAGGTGATTGCTCGCGAGCACTGCCACCGTGCCTTTGAGAGCGTCAGCAACCAGGGTTGCCGCGGCGAGACCCTTGCGCCCCGTTCGCAATACGTTGGTGGCGCCGATGTTGCCGGAGCCGATGGAGCGAATGTCCTCGGTGCCGGCGAGCCGGGTCAGCAGCAGACCAAACGGAATTGAGCCGCAGAGATAGCCAAGGACCAATGCAGCAGCATAAGACAGCGCCACGGGTCAGCCGCCTCGTGCCCGGGCCTTGGCTCGTTCTGGTCCGGGCTGCGGGGCGAAGTGCTTGCGCAAATGGAAACTCGCGTTCTCAGCTTCCGACGCTGATGAAAATGCAAGAAAATCCCGGAAATTTTCTCCATTGATTCTAAGAAACGAAGCCATATCGGGCGTGAACCATTTATTCTTCTTGCTGGCAATCACAAAATCTTCAACGTCGGTTTCGCAGTACGCGCATCTCAATTTCTGCGTGGGCGGCGAGCTAAGCTTTATCAACTGAAACTTGTTGCGTACGTACGGTCTTTCACACGGATCATGCACGATGCAATTCGGGTTGATACATTGCAGTCCTTCGTTTCTAGGCTGGTCGTAAGCCGGGACGCGCGCGCCCTCGAACCCGCCTTCGAACTTGTGCAGTGATTTCCCCTTACGAAGTCCCAGCAGCAGAGAGATCAGCGCCATCCGGATTGGCACGCCGTATGCTGCTTGCTGAAAATAGATTGCACGACTGTCCGAGTCCACGGACACGTCCAACTCGCCTACACGAGGCAGCGGGTGCAGGACGCTGGCGTGAGAGAATTCGGGCTGCTTCAGGAATTCGGCATCTACTGTTGGATAGGCCTGATCCTTGTTGCTCCAGCGCTCCTTTTGAAATCGCGTGACATAGACGGCGCCAATGGCCGGCTTGCCTCCGACGATCTTGAACTCAGGTTCGGCAAACAGCGTTGGTTGATGGGGTTCCTCTGGCGTGCGGTAAAGTGCCCCGATTGGTCCATTGGGATCGATTGTGCACCTGAACTCTTCGCGCAGGCGTTTGTCCACGTGAGCAGGCAGGTCCATTCCGGGCGCTGGCCGGGGCGCTATGTGCGCACCGAACCTCGCCAGCGCATAAACGAAGGAGTGTACGGTGCGGCTTCCTTTCAGATCGCCGGCAATCGCCACGCTCAAGTTGCGCAAAGTCTTCTTCTTGGTCTTGAGAGTGAACAGATCGCAGAGAGTCTGGGTGGGGTGCTCGTGACTGCCGTCGCCTCCGTTTATCACGGGAACCGTGGAATAGTCCGCTGCGAGACGGGCGGCACCGTCTTTGGGGTGGCGTATCACGATGATGTCGGCATAATTGGAGATGACCCTGACGGAATCCGCCAGGCTCTCGCCTTTGGCGGCCGAGCTTGTATTCGGATCGGCGCTGGTAATGTTCTCTCCGCCCAGACGAAGCATTGCGCTTTCAAACGACAAGCGGGTTCGTGTGCTGGGTTCATAAAAGAGGGTGGCGAGAATGGATTTGGCACCCAACGTCGTGCTGCGGCCGATGCGGTAAGGAAGCGACTTGTCTGCAAGCTCATCGAGATAGGCTTGCGCTACTTCGAAAATTTGCTCGATCTCTTTATTCGTAAGATCGTTGATGGAGACGACGTGACGGATGATCGGCTTTTTGGCTGGACGAGCTGTTGTCATGCAGCTGCTCTTGAGCGCTGGCATTGGTATCGGCAGTAGAAGACGGTCGCACAGGTTCGAGCGGACGTGTGCGACAGCTCGTTCGAAGGTTGAAATTCAACGGCATCTGTAGGGCGGAGGACATGGAACCGATCCTCGCGCGCAATTCCCTCGATTCGCCGCAGCCGTTTCTGGCCGGCGAGAACGTAGGCGTTTGGAGGGATGTTCATTAAAGTGTCACCTATAAGGGCAGTTTTTCCTGCGGACAAGGGTCGCGCGCGGCCACTCCACAGCGGCAAGGGGGCATCTTCGGCCTTGGCGATCCGCGCGGGATGCACCGTCCGCGGCGACGTGCGATGAGGGTAATGGATGGGCGCGATGCCAAGACCCTGCGATCCTGAGGATGTCCTCAACCAGTCGCCGCCGTATGTCGATGTGGATCTCTACGGCAGCGACCAACCCCTGCGGGATGCGGTGGCCGCAAATGGGGGCGGAGAGCACAGAACGGTGCTGGCGGAGTTCGGCTGCCGTTGGGGCACAGCCGAAATGTTCGATCTGGCGCGCGAAGCCAATGAGAATCCGCCCAAGCTCCGGCGCTTTGACCCCAGGGGATTTCGGCTCGACATCGTCGAGTTCCATCCGGCCTATCATCATTTTATGGCCCAAAGCATTTCCGCCGGGTTGCATGCTTCGACCTGGCGCAGCGATGCGGGACACCCGGCAGCAGCGCCGGCGCAGGTCCTCCGTGCGGCTCGCTTCTACATGGCCGCGCAGATCGAAACCGGACACTTGTGCCCCATCACCATGACGCGGGCGGCCCTCGCCGCGCTCGCAGTCGAGCCGGGACTAGCGACCAGTCTTAGCTCTGCAATTCTTTCGCGCGAGTACGATCGGCGCTTTATGCCGTGGTGGAAGAAAACGGGCATCACGCTTGGAATGGGAATGACGGAAAAACAGGGCGGCACGGATGTCCGCACGAATACCACCCGTGCCCAGCGCGAGGGCGATGCTTACGCGATTACTGGCGACAAGTGGTTCATGTCGGCGCCCATGTGCGATGCCTTCCTGGTGCTTGCGCAAGCCCCGGGTGGGCTGACCTGCTTTCTCATGCCGCGATTTCGGCCCGACGGTGCTGTCAATGCGCTTCGGTTCGTGCGCCTGAAGGATAAGCTCGGCAATCGCTCGAACGCCTCCTCGGAGGTAGAGTTCGCAGGAGCCTTTGCTTGGCGTGTCGGCGAGGAGGGCAGGGGCGTGCGCACCATCATCAACATGGTGCAGCTCACGCG
>DATBYX010000173.1:0-2411 GCA_036513475.1 Xanthobacteraceae bacterium
GTCGCTAACCATGCGACTTTGGGTCGGGCGACAATCCATCACGTTGCAGCACGAGCCTTGGCCATCGTTTCGTTTGAGCTTCGAGTAGAAGTTTTGATGCCATTTATCGTGACCTACCCCATAGTATCCGTCTTGCGCTGCCGCGCTTGCAAAAAGAAACACGGCGAGCCCACCTCCAAGCAGCGTCGTGAAGTCTTGCCCTTTACCTGGAAACTTCATCCGCAAACTCTTTGAATCAACAGGCGCCATTCCATCGAGCCGGATACGCCAGTTGCGGATGTCAACTCATTCCGGCCTGGCCGCACCGCAGTCCAAGCTCTGAAGTGTTCCAGAAGATTTTGCCAGCACTGCGACTTCAACTAGATGGAACACATAGCAGCCATGATCCTTAGGCTTGACCGATCTCGATCACTCATGGTGGTGTCTCCGGCAGTCGTCACGGTTCCTGCCAAGTGATTGGGGGGCGAATTGAGCACCCAAACGAAGGGGCACAGCGGCTGGCGCACCGGAAAACAAACAATCGTCACACATTTGAACGGAGCAAACGATGACGGCGCGGCTAATGATTCTGAATGGCCCGAACCTCAACCTTCTCGGCGTGCGTGAGCCACACATTTACGGCTTGACGACGCTTGCCGCAATCAAGGCAAGCTGTGAGGAGTTTGCGAAGTCCGCAGGCGCCCAACTGTTGTTTCATCAATCGAACCACGAAGGAGCTCTGGTCGATCTCATTCAAGCCGCGAGAGATGAGGCTGATGCGATCATTATCAACCCGGCAGCTTTCTCATTCACGTCTATTGCGATGCTCGACGCGCTCAAGGCTTTCGAAGGGCCGATCATCGAGGTGCATATTTCCAATATTCACGCGCGGGACGAGCTGCATCGTCATTCGAAACTGTCGTCTGCCGTCAAGGCGGTTATTTGCGGTTTAGGACCCTATGGCTACATAGTTGCCATGCAGGCGGCGCTTCACACTCTGAAACAATTGCCGGCCAGCTTACCGACCCCGATCCGTGTCGGCCCGTGATGGGATCATGCCCGATTCTGACACTCAAGAGACTGCCAGCACCGCCGCCGGAGGGTCCGCTTACCGAGATGCTACGGAAGCTTATCTGCGCGGTGCCGGACCGCCGCCTTTGCCTTGCTAATTTGAAAGGACGAGGATGGATATCAGAGGAAAGATCGCGCTGGTCACCGGCGCCAATCGAGGTCTGGGACGCGCGTTTGCCGAGGCACTTCTCGAAGCCGGCGCGACCAAGGTCTACGCCGGGGCCCGTGACCCCTCGGCGGTAATCGACCCGCGCGTCACGCCCATTCACGTCGATGTGACCTCATCGCGCGACATCGCCGCTGCGGCCGCGACTTGCACGGACATCGAGATTCTCATCAACAATGCGGGTGCGATGCTTGCCACGCCGGTCCTTGCGGAGAACTCTGAGGACGTACTGCGGCGGGAAATGGAGGTCAACGTCTTCGGTATGCTCGCGATGTCCAGGGCCTTTGCGCCAGTCCTCGCGCGCAACGGGGGCGGCGTCCTCGTCAACATGCTGTCGGTCGTGAGCTGGTACGTCTATCCGTTCAATTCGACGTACTGCGCCACTAAGCACGCCGCCTTAGCGGTTACGGACGGCCTCCGCATCCAGCTCAAGGCGCAAGGCACTATCGTGATCGGGGTCTACGCAGGCCTGATCGACACCGAGATGGGCGCGACGCTGTCCAGCGGCCCGAAAACCTCCCCACGGCAGGTGGCCGAGAAAACAATCCAAGGCATTCGCTCTGGCATCGAGCATGTCGTGGCTGACGACAGTGCGACGAGCCTATGGCAAGCGACGCGGCAAGACCTGATCAAGATGCACGCCGACATGCAGGCGCGATGGGATCAGCACCTTGTTGCAACCCGTGTTCAGGTTTGAACAAGCGTACCACGAGTGGAGACCGAACGTAACGTGACGCGCTGGCGGACTGCTTACGTTTCCTCCGTCGGGGTCTCAAATTGGCACTCAACTGCCCAAGCCAATGCGGCAGGCATGTCCGTAGCTGGCGGAAGCGGAAATGCGGGCGTCGAAGAGGGGTTCGGGTTATGACCCATCTCGGAAGCGGAGTGTGCATCGCAGCAGTCGAGACGATGTTGATTTGCGTAGGGCGCGGCGAGCAATCCTCGTTCCTACCGCGACCATCGCAGCGCCGAATCGCTACGCGCAGTTCGGTCAAGGTGCTCTTCCCGCTCATCAAAGAAGGACGGCTGCGAGCGGTGGCCGTGACCAGCGAGTCGCGATGGCCAGAGCTTCCAGACGTGCCGACAATGGCGGAAAGCGGAATCACCGGAATGCCAGCTCACATTTGGTTCGGCTTGCTTGCTCCGGCTCGAACCCCGGAACCGATCATCGCTAAGCTCAATGCGGCTGTGAATG
>DATBYX010000174.1:0-8343 GCA_036513475.1 Xanthobacteraceae bacterium
GGGAGCGAGGTCCAGAGCGGGACGCAAATCAGGGTCATGGACGGTCATCGCGGCTTTATGGCCGCCATCGCCGTGCGCGTCCAGTGCGCGCCAGAGTGGATCTTAACACGCCACCCTGCCGGATTTGAAACGGGTCCTTAATCAAATTGGCGCGGAAGCCGGTCGTTTTTCTCCAGATTGCCGAACCGCGTCACTTCTGCGTCGAACTGCAACTCAACGACGCCCGTCGGACCATGGCGCTGCTTCCCGATAATAATCTCTGCCTTGCCGTGCCTATCGGTTAATTCCGCCTGCCACTTTACGTGCTCATCAGTCCCGGCTTTCGGTTCTTTGTTGCTCAGATAATATTCCTCGCGGAAGACAAACATGACGACGTCCGCATCCTGCTCGATGGAGCCCGATTCCCGCAGATCAGAGAGCTGCGGCCGTTTGTCGTCGCGGTTCTCCACCTGTCGGGACAATTGCGAGAGCGCCAGCACGGGGACGTTGAGTTCCTTGGCGAGCGCCTTGAGGCTGGTGGTGATCTCGGTCACTTCCTGTACGCGGCTCTCGAGCGCGCGCCGGGTCGAACCCTGCAGCAGCTGGATGTAGTCGATGACCAGAAGGTCGAGTCCCTTTTGGCGCTTCAGGCGCCGGGCCCGGGCGGCAAGTTGTGCGACCGTAAGCCCGCCGGTCTCATCGATGAAAAAAGGCAAATGCTGCAGCTCGATGGCGACATCCTTGATCTTCTCAAAGTCGCTCTCGTGAATCCCGCCGCGCCTGATAGTGCTCGAGGGAATGCCGGTCTGCTCCGCTATGATGCGGGTCGCAAGCTGCTCGGCGGACATCTCGAGCGAGAAAAATCCCACGATGCCGCCGTTGACGGTCTCGATGTGCCCATCAGCGCGCACCTCGCCCCGCCATGCACGCCCGACGTTGTAGGCGATGTTGGTCGCAAGCGCCGTTTTGCCCATTCCGGGCCGACCGGCAACGATGATCAGATCGGACGGCTGCAGACCACCCATTTTGCTGTCGAGATCCGTGAGCCCGGTGGCCAGGCCCGAGAGCTTGCCATCGCGCTGATAGGCTCGCGCGGCCATGTCGACGGCAGTGGTGAGTGCCGTCTCGAACTTCTGGAACCCGCCCCCGTAGCGGCCAGTCTCCGCGAGCTCGTACAACCGACGCTCGGCGTCCTCGATCTGGTCGCGCGGCGCGAACTCCACCGGCGCGTCGAAGGCGACATTGACCATGTCCTCGCCGATTTGAATTAGCTCGCGCCGGATGGCGAGATCATACACAGTGCGCCCGTAATCGAGGGCGTTTATGATTGTCGTCGCTTCAGCCGCCAGCCGGGCCAAGTACTGCGCGAGCGTCAGTCCCGCGATGTCGAGGTCAGCCGGCAGAAACGTTTTCAACGTAATCGGAGAGGCAACCTTGCCGGTGCGAATCAGGGTGCGCGCAATATCATAGATCTGCCGGTGAATGGGCTCGAAGAAATGCTGCGGCTCGAGAAAATCGGTGACGCGATAGAGTGCCTCGTTGTTGACGAGAATCGCACCCAGCAGCGCCTGTTCCGCCTCAATGTTGTGAGGAGCAGAGCGGTAGGGCGGCGCAGCAACAACCTCCGGAAGTTTGCGCGCGGTCGAGTCGACTGCCATGACGTCCCAGTCTTCTGATTCGAGTTGTTCTATGATGACATCGAGGCACGGCACTTACCACTGCGACAAACAATGCACTTTCAGAAACGCGGCAGGCAGGCAACCTAGCACGGGATCGTCAGCCACGGGAAAAATGCTCATGCTAATCCCCGCTTATCACCGCTTGCTCTTGCGCGGGAAATCGAGACTTGACGCGGGCCGAATCACAAAATGCAGAATCACTCGCCTGCGAGTCGCAAGGGCGCGCGCGTATTGCCCTCCAGGATGCGCAGCCGTGCCTCTTGTGCCGGGATGTAGTCGCGCGTCATCGGCACTATCCCCTGCCGTTTGGTCAATTGCAGCTGAAACACCATCAAATTCTGCTCGCGGAACGCCATTTCCGAGGCTGCAAGATAGAACTCCCACATGCGCACAAACCGTTGGTCATAAATTCGCTGCACCTGCTCGCGATGCGCGAGGAAACGTTCGCGCCAGGCCTTGAGCGTCTCCGCGTAATGCAGGCGAAGGATCTCGATATCGGTCACCAGCAACCCTGACCGTTCGACTGCCGTCAGCACCTCCGAGAGCGCCGGGATGTAACCGCCGGGGAAGATATATTTTGCAATCCAGGGATTGGTGACATTCGGGCCCTCGGAACGTCCGATGGAGTGCAGCAGCATGACTCCGTTGTCGTCGAGCAGGTCACGGCATTTGCGAAAGAACGTGCCATAGGAAGCAACGCCGACATGCTCGAACATTCCGACCGAGACGATACGGTCGAATTTGCCCGAAACTTCGCGGTAATCCTGCAGATGGAAGTCGGTCCGCTCCGCCAGTCCTTTTTCGCTCGCGCGCACTCGCGCCGCCGCGTGCTGCTGCTGCGACAAGGTGATGCCGGTAACGCGTGCACGGCACACTTCGGCAAGATAGAGGGCGAGCCCGCCCCACCCAGAACCGATGTCGAGCACGCGGTCATCGTTTCCGACCAGAAGCTTGGCCGCGAGATGCCGCTTTTTGGCGAGTTGCGCGTCGTCGAGCGACTGATCGGGATTTTCGAAATAGGCGCAGCTGTATTGCCGGTCGGCATCGAGAAAAAGCGCGTAGAGCTGCCCATCGAGATCATAATGATGCGCCACGTTGCGCCGAGCCCGTGAGCGCGGATTGAATTGTGCTAACCTGCGGTAGAGAAAGCGTGCGAGCCAACGTATGCGAGCCCAGCCCGGCGTTCCGGAGTTGTGGCCCAGCAGTACCGCAAGGACATCGGTGATGGTTCCCTGCTCGACGGTGAGGCCGCCATCCATGTAGGCTTCGCCGAAACGAAGCTCAGGGTGCATCAGCACGCCGCGTTCGGCATCCGCGCTGGTGAAACGCATCGCCAACGGCTTTCCTGTGCCGTCTCCGACGGTAAAGCTCGAGCCTCGTGCGGTGGTGATCCGAAGATTTGCTGTGCGGACCACGTTCCCGAACGCCCAACGGAGCAACCGTTCCATCGGCCGCCTCCTGCCCCCTATCCAGCAGGCGTCACGCGCCATGCCTTCGACATAATTGCCGTCCAACCGCGTCCGTCAGAACTTGTTCCCGGACGCCCGCAACGTGGGCGGGCCGGGCGAATTAAAACGGCGAATTAAAACAAAGTCCCGTCGGCCCGGCAATGCGTATGATCTGCCACGGACCGAAGGGGGTATGAACGGCTGCCATTTCGTGACCGGCCGGCAACAGTGGATACGGAATTCAAACCGTCTGCGTTCGAGGTAACCTTGCCGAAAAATGGTCGAATCTTGGCCTCACTGGTCGGGCTGGCGGTGTGCGCCGCGGGACTTTCTGTGCAGGCACAATCCAACCTGGATGCGGGGAAGTCACCTGCCCAGATCTTCGCGGGGACCTGCAACGCCTGTCACCGCAGCCCGCGCGAGATCAAGCGGACGAGCGCTGCGTTCCTAAGGGAACATTATACAACCGGAGCGCGCGAAGCAGCGGCCATGGCCGCGTATCTCGCGAGTGTCGGGAGCGATCCGGCCGCGGTCCAGCAAAGGCGTCCTCCCGTGCTGGGCGCAGGCCAGCAACCCGCCCCGGGGGAAACGGCGACCGCTCGGGCCCCAGCAACAGGCCCGGCGGCCGGCGAGCAATCCGACGTTGGGAATGGGCAGGCGGCAGGAGAGAAGGATAAGCCCACCGGCACGAGAGCGCGGCGGCCCTCGGAAAGCATCGAATTTGGGTTGGCCTCTGGCCCTGCGGAGGATAGTGTTTCGGTCGCCTCGCCGCAAAGTGCCCTGCCGGGCGCCGGAAAAGCTGCCTCCAAGCTGGAAATCGAGGAATAAAGGTCACGCAAGCCGCTATTGCTTTGGCTGCGCCGCAGCTTCCGCATTCTGAGCGGCGGGCGCGTCGTCCTTGTTCTGGCGTGCCTCGACGGCTTCCGGTTCGAAAAAGACCTCCGCGTGCGCCCTTACCTGCCCGGGGGAAGCTTCAGCCTCTTCTTCGCGACGGCGGGTAACGTCCTCGCCGCGCAGAATTCGTTGCACCTCGTCGGCGTTGCGGCCGACCGCGACCGCGATGCTCACTTCGACCTCGGGATGCAGCATGACGGGGACTTTGTGCAAGCCGATCGACTTGATCGGCACATGCAGCGCAATTTGAGCTCGGCTGACCAGAAACCCGTTGTCGGTTACGAGCGCGGCAAGGTCGCGGGCGGTGACCGAGCCGTAGAGCTGTCCGCCCTCCGCTGCCTGGCGCACCACTGTGAAGCTCTGACCATCGAGCTTTTTGGCGACCTTTTCCGCTTCGCCTCTCTGCTCGATATTGCGGGTTTCGAGCTCGACCTTCATGCTCTCGAAACGCGATCTGTTCTCTTTAGTCGCACGCAGTGCTTTCTGTTTCGGCAGCAAGTAGTTGCGCGCGAAACCGTCTTTTACCCGTACCACCTCACCCATTTGACCAAGCTTCGCTATCCGCTCCAGTAGGATCACTTCCATTTCGTGCTCTCCGCGTTTGACTTAAAACTAATTCGTCAGGGTTCGAGAGGCGCGCTTGCGGGTGATCCGCGCGCGGATGTTGAACATGTTCTCGGCCAAGCCCAGCAGAGCAATAAGCAGGAGGGGCCAGCCAAGCACAGCGGCACTGGCGTACACGGACGCAAGCAGGAGAGTGCGAAGCCCCATGCCCTGTGTCGTCCAGTGGAGTACGGCGACGCCGAGGATGGCAAACACGATTATCAGGCTTGCTGCCCAGACGCCGCACAAGATCCCGAAAAGGTCTGGCAGAAAGGATCCTCCCAATGCGATGACCAGGAGTCCCCAGGCCTGCGGCGGGAGTACCAGTGCCGACAACCTCGACCATGGCCGAGCAAGCCGGCCGGAAATGCGCACGATGCGCGCCGCAAGCCAGAGATTGAGCACGTTGAGCAGAGTTGTGACTGCCGCCGCCGCCGGGGGAGCCGCGATCACCAGCAAATCGACCAGCGACGGGTCACGAAGGATCCGGTCATAGCTTTTTCGCAAACCGGCCTGCACCGTCTGCTGGTCTGTTCCGAAATTTGGAACTGCCGCGAAGACCACGAGGGTGCCCATCATTGCCGCCCACAACACCAGGCGGCCAACGGGATACCATTCGACTTCTCCCTCGGGATGAGCCGCGGGCCGGGAGAGCAGGGCCAGGTAGCCAAGCCACCACGCTGCGAACGAAATCACCGGCACGGCGAGGAAGAATGCGCCGGAGACGATCGTCACCGTTGCCGTCGCGCACGCAGCCGCGATGAGTCCCGCAACGTGACGCCATCCCAAGGTCGCAATGAACACCGGCAAGGGGGCGATGTAGAACAGCAAAATCGCTGTAATCGATCCTGTCGCCAGGGATGCAAAAAGCAACCCCGCTGCGATGCCGGCGCCGAGCCCAACAAGAGCGATTTGAATCATGATAGCTGTCCCGCTGCACGAGCGGTTAGAGACAAAGCGCGTTTGTCCCAACCATAGTCTACGCGAGAGCCCCGATCCGAGGCCACCTCTTCAGCTTTTGCTACTCAACTGATCACGTAAGGCAACAGGCCGAGAAAGCGGGCACGCTTGATGGCGCGGGCGAGCTCGCGCTGCTTCTTGGCCGAAACCGCAGTGATCCGGCTCGGCACAATCTTTCCCCGTTCGGAGATGTAACGTTGCAAGAGTCTCACGTCCTTGTAATCGATCTTCGGTGCGTTCGCGCCGGAGAAGGGGCAGGTCTTGCGCCGGCGAAAGAACGGGCGCCGGGTTTGGGGCTGGCCGAATGCCATGGTCAATTACTCCTCGGGCGAGCTTGCGACGGCTTCATCCGCGCTTTCACGGGGCGCGCGAGGCTCGCGGTCGCGCTCGCGACGGTGCTCGCCGCGGTCACGATCGCGGTCGCGAAAACCTCCGCGATCCCGATCGCGAAAGCCAAATCCTCGATCCTCGCGCTCCCTGTCGCGATCGGCCTTTCGCATCATGGCAGAGGGGCCTGACTCATGCTCCTCGACCCCCACTGTTAGATAGCGCAACACATCTTCGTTCAGCCGCTCCTGACGCTCAACTTCATTAAGCGTTGCGGGTAACGCGTCCACATTGAACAACGTGAAATGCGCCTTGCGATTTTTGCGCACACGATAGGAGAGGGACTTCACGCCCCATTGCTCCACCTTCGTGACCTTGCCTCCCATCTGTTCGATGACGCCCTTGAATTGACCCGTGAGCTCTTCAACCTGTTGCGGGCTGGCGTCCTGGCGCGTCAGAAACACATGTTCATAAAGCGGCATGCGAATGTCCTTTCTCTGCGTCTCACGCTCTCTTCAGCGCAAAGCCCTTCAAGCCTCGGGAAAGGCTCGAGTGCTCGGAAGGCGGGAACACAGGACGCCGGACCAACTGGTCCTGCGCTGGACGTCTATCCAGCGCCCGTCCGTTCAGCTCCCGGCTGGGTCGAGCGGAAGCGCGCCTTATAGGGCGTCGTCGGCAAAAGGCAAGCTACATCACGGTGAGGCACATCACGATGAGGGCAAGGTGGGAGGCAGGCGCGCCGCGTGGAGAATTCGGAAGGTGAGCGATCATGGAAGGCGGGGGGCAGGGACGTTCGAGGGCGAGTGGCCAAACTGCGTGACTTCCGCCAGATGCCATCCTAGCAATGGCCACCGGGCCGTGCTCCCCGAGTGGTAAGGCCAGCTGGAATGTCCGCTGCGTTCATTTTTCCCGGTCAAGGAAGTCAAAGCGTCGGCATGGGCAAGCCGCTCGCGCAGGCCTTTGCGCCGGCACGACAGGTATTTGCTGAGGTCGATGCGGCTCTCGATCAGAAGCTCACCCGGATCATCTGGGAGGGGCCTGCCGAGGAGCTCATCCTCACGGAAAATGCCCAGCCCGCTCTCATGGCCATGTCGCTTGCGGTCATGCGCGTCCTGGAGGCCGAGGCCGGCGTGGACCTCGCACGGGATGCCGCGTTCGTGGCGGGGCATTCGCTCGGTGAATACTCGGCATTGGCTGCCTCGGGGGCGCTCTCCATCAGCGAGGCGGTGAGGCTGGTGCGCCTTCGCGGTCGCGCCATGCAGGAATCCGTTCCAGTCGGCATCGGAGCCATGGCGGCCTTGATTGGCCTCGAATTCGATCAGGCGGTCGCAGTTGCCGAGCAAGCAAGTGAGGGAGAAGTGTGCCAGGCCGCAAATGACAATGGCGGTGCGCAGGTTGTGGTTTCCGGGCACAGAGCAGCGGTTGAGCGGGCAGTCGAGATCGCAAGAAAGAATGGCGCGCGCCGCGCCACGATGCTGTCGGTCTCGGCTCCTTTCCATTGCGCATTGATGCAACCGGCCGCCGACGTGATGAGCGCGGCGCTCGCACAGGTCTCAATCAAACCGCCCCTCGTGCCGGTTGTCGCCAATGTATCGGCCACCCCACTCAGGGATCCGGCGGAAATTGTGCGTGCGCTCATTGCGCAGGTGACGGGTACTGTACGCTGGCGCGAATCCGTTCGGGTCATGGCAGCGGCAGGTGTTAGTAAATTCTACGAAGTTGGAGCGGGTAAGGTGCTGAGCGGTTTGGTCAGACGTATTGCACAGGGTGCGCAAATCACTTCTATCGGAACACCAGAGGAGGTTGCCTCCTTCAAGGCTGGATGGCTGTACGGGGAGATCAATGTTTGATCTGACCGGAAAGATGGCGCTTGTTACCGGCGCGACCGGCACAATAGGCGGTGCGATCGTCCGGGCGCTTCACGCACAAGGGGCCACGGTCGCACTGTCCGGGACTAGACGCGAGATCCTCGATGGGCTCGCCGATACCCTCCGGGAGCGGATTCACGTCCTACCTTGCAATCTTGCAGACTGGGAAGAAGTCGAGCGCCTCGTCCCCAAATGCGAGGAGCTCATGGGCCAGCTCGATATCCTCGTGGCGAATGCGGGGATCACCAGGGACAACCTGCTGGTCCAGCTCCGCGATGAGGACTGGGATCATGTGATCGCGGTAAATCTGACCGCAACTTTTCGGCTTACCCGTGCCGCCGTACGGGGAATGATGCGGCGCCGTTTTGGGCGGATTATCGGGATCTCCTCAGTGGTGGGGGTCACTGGCAATGCCGGGCAAGGCAATTACACTGCCAGCAAAGCCGGACTCGTCGGCATGATCAAATCGGTCGCAGCCGAATATGCCAAACGCGGGGTAACCGCAAATGCCATCGCACCTGGTCTCATCGCCAGCGCCATGACGGACAAGCTCAATCCCAAGCAGCGGGAGACAATCCTCTCCAG
>DATBYX010000175.1:0-9479 GCA_036513475.1 Xanthobacteraceae bacterium
ATTTGAGGACGACATCGACGTCACCTCCTACGAGCAGATGGACTGGGCGATTGCTTACCGGGTCAACGCCGGCCACGGCGGCATCGTGATATCTCCAGGCCTCCTTGGCCACGCGCTCGACCCTTCAACGCCGCTCGAGGAGCGCGACGTCGAGCAGCTCGGCGCCGGCATCTGGAACCGAGTGTTGATCGACGCGACGCGCAACTGGAGCTTCAAGCGCCGCCCTGAGTGGAACAACGAGCGTTTTCCGCCGACCGTCGCGCCCGCGCCCGAGGACGAGGCCCTGGTGCTGGAGCGCTGGAAAGAATACGGCTTCGAGTAGCGCGTACTGCGTCAGCGGGGCGAGCGCAGCGACCGCTTTCGCGGTCCGGCGTTCACTGCGGCCGCCTGCCTCGTTTTCGTTTTTGGCCGACTTGGCTTCTTACCCCTCTTGTTCGCAATGGCGGCTGACCTGATCTTGCGTTGGGCTTTGGCCTTGCTGGAGGTCATGGCCCATCCCTTCCAATTGACATCGAAGATGATGCCTTCCAATTGACATCGAAGATGATGCCGTTCGGATCCTTGAACTTGCGCTCGAAGTCGTCGTCGTCCGGATCGCCAAGGTCGAAGAAGAACGTGCCGCCGGCGCGTTCGATTTGCTGCTGCTGTTTTTCCAGATCGTCGCATTGGAAGCCGAAATGGTGGATGCCGACGAACTCGCCTGCATTCTTCAGCCCCGAGCCGACCTCGCTTTTGTACTGCAACAGCGCCAGATTGATCTCGCCGTCGCTCATGTAGACGCGAAACGCCGTGGGGCCTTCGGATTTCGGCGAGCGTTTGAGCCCGAATGCCTTCTCATAGAAATCGGCGGTCGCGTCGATGTCCTTCACCGACAAGGCGATGTGGCGGATACGTGCTGGCATGGCATGTCTCCAACTTGGAAAACCAAGGCACTATGCCACCTTCATCGCACGATGGGAATCGCGGCAGAATGCTGCGTCGTGCGACAGTGTATTTGGAGGTGGGATGAGGGTTGGTGCACGCGAAATTGCAGTCGCCGCGGCCGGTTTCTGCGCCTTTCTCAACCTTTATTCCCCGCAGGCGCTACTGCCCGCCCTCTCGCGTGAATTCGGGGCTGGGCCTGCCGAGATCAGTGCAATCATGACTGCAAGCACCTTGGCTATTGCGTTGACCGCCCCGTTCACCGGAGCGCTCGCCGACGTCCTGGGCAGAAAGCGCGTCATCACGACCGCGATGGTCGCGGTGGTCGTGCCGATGGCGGGAGCCGCACTCGCCGCAGACGTGCCCGCCCTCATCGTGTGGCGCTTCCTGCAGGGGCTGCTGCTCCCGCCGATCTTCGCGGTCGTCGTCGCCTATATCGGTGACGAATGGCCGTCCGCCCAGGTCGCGAATGCCGCGGGGATCTACTTCGTGGGCTCGAGCCTTGGTGGATTGTCCGGCCGCTTCATTCCTGGCGTGCTCGGCGATTTGGTGGGGTGGCGCCCCGCATTCCTCGCGCTGGCAGGGCTCTCGCTCGCCGGTGCCATTACGGTCATCCTGCTGCTTCCTCCTGAGACAAAGTTCGTCCGCTCACAGGGGCTCACCGCGTCCTCGTTGCAGATGCTGCGACATCTCGGGAATCGTCAGCTCCTTTCCACGTACGGCATCGGCTTCGGCGTTCTGTTCAATTACATCGCCGTTTTCACCTATGTGAGCTTTCATCTCGCCGCGCCGCCCTTCAGCTTCTCCTCGACGCTGCTCGGTGCAATCTTCACCACCTATTTGATCGGAACCCTGCTTGCGCCCGTGACGGGGAGGATGATTGCGAGGCTCGGCCGGCGCACGTGCCTGCTGCTGGTGATCGCGGCCTGGGCATGCGGTTGCCTGCTCATGCTCGTGCCCTCGGTGGTCGCAATCATCGCCGGGCTGACCGTCTGCGCCGGCTGCGGCATGGTGTGCCAGACCGTCGCAACAAGCTATGTCACGACCATTGCCCGGGAGGGCCGCTCCTCGGCGGTCGGTCTATACGTGACTGCATTCTATGTTGGCGGCAGCATGGGTGCCTTTCTGCCGGGGCTTGCCTGGAATTCCGCTGGGTGGCCCGCATGCATCGCCATGGTCATTGCCATGCTTGCCGCCATGGCATTGATTGCCGCACTGGCCTACGGAAGGCCTGAGTGACATCAACCATAGCCAGGATTCCGGGGGGGCGGGATTGCAAGGCAGCAACCCGCCCACAATTTGAATAGAATGGCGGACCAAACGGATGGGAGCGCGCCATGCCTTTCAAAACCATTCTCGTTCCGACCGAGCAGCATGATCTCATGAGCTCGACCTTGGAAACCGCGGTTGTCCTTGCGCGGAAGTTCGACAGTTACATCGAAGGGTTTGCCCTGCGGGTCGGGGTGCCGGTCGCCTTCACCATCGGGGACATGGGCACTCTGCCGGTGCCCGCCGCCTTGGAGCACGAAATTACCGACAATGAGAACCGGACCCGCGCCTTGTTCGTGGAATTCATGCGGGAGCACGGTGTGCCAGGCGGTGGTCACACCAACAGCCTGTCAAGCGGCTGGGTGCCGGATGCGCCGCAGGGAGATCACTTCGTCGGCAGCCACGGCCGGGTCTTTGACGTGATCGTGCTGGGCAGACCTGGTCGCGATCCCAAGGGTCCGCGCATGACCACGCTTGAATCCGCCTTGTTCGAAAGCGGACGCCCTGTCTTGATCGCGCCGCCGACACCGCGCCCTCAGATAGGGACGAACGTGTTGATTGCCTGGAACTGCAGCACGGAGCAGGCGCGCGTTACCGCCTTTGCGCTGCCCCTTCTCCAGCAGGCCAGCCGGGTCGTCGTCCTCACCGTCGAGGGCGGAGCTGCGGTTCCCGGACCTACGGGGCAGCAACTGTGCCGCTATTTGCAATTGAACGGGGTGCCGGCAAAGCCGATGACCGTCGGCCTCGATGGCCGCCTCACCGGCGAGGCGATTCTCAGTCACGCCAAGGCACTGGGGTGCGACCTCGTGATCAAGGGCGCCTACACGCAGAGCCGATTGCGGCAGATGATCTTCGGCGGCACGACCCGATATGTCCTGGGCAATGCCGAGCTGCCGGTGCTCATGGCACATTGATGCTCGGCGTTCACTCCGCGTGCCAGCGGCTGAAATGCGCCTCCGCGCGGCGAACCATTTCATTGAGCGCAATGGCCATGGCGGCGAGCATGGCGATCAGACCGAAGAGGCGCGCCGGATCGAAGTTCTGCGTGAACAGCGCGGTGAAATACCCGATGCCCGCCGTCGAGACGTAGAGCTCGGCCAGGAGCACGCCGAGAAGCACGCCGGTCATGGCGAGCCGCATGCCGGCAAAGAAGCTGGGGATCATGTGGGGAAAGACGACGTGGCGGAGAACCTGCCAGCGGCTCGCGCCCATGCAGCGCGCGCTGGTCAGGAGGATCGGTTTGATGTTCTGTACCCCGGCAACTACGGCGAGAATGATGGGAAAGAAGCCGTGGGTCACGCCGAACGCGATCTTCGAGGCGGGCCCGATGCCGAAATAGAGAATGAACAGCGGCAGGATGGTGATTTGCGGCGTACCGTAGAGGAGGAGGACGATCGGCATCACGCTCTTGCGCGCGAACGGCGCCAACCCGATCGCAAGCCCGAGGACGAGGCCGATCGCGACCGCGAGCACGAATGCGATGCCGAGCTCCCAGAACGTGATGCGCAGCGCTGCCGGTACGCCCCGGGTCTCGAGCACGGCACCGAGCGACATGAGGACGCGCGACGGCGGGGCCAGAAACATCGGGTCGACCCACCAGCGGGCCGCGATCTCCCAGAGCCCGAGGAGAAGCACGATCAGGCCCACGCGTGCGAGCCAAGGCCGGCGCAGCCAGGAAAAAGGCCGGCGCAGCCAGGAGAAAGGCTGGCGCAGCCAGGAGAAGGGGTGTTGCGGCTGAGTGAGCCTCATCGTGCGCGCCTCGCGCGGGCTTCGAGCGTCGAGACGAAGGCGTTGAGGACAGCGGCGATCGCCACCACGAAGGCGATGTAGGCGAACATCCGCGCCATCTCCATGCCTTCGGCAAGATGGACAATGCGGTGGCCGAGCCCGGCAAGCGATGCGATGGTCTCGCTGCCAATGATCGAGAGGAGCGCAACCGTGAAGCCGATGCGCATGCCGGTAAGAATGACAGGCAGGGCAGCCGGTAAAAGCACATACCGGAACAGCTGATAATCCGACGCACCCATGGAGCGCGCGGCTGCTACGAATGCCTTATCGACATAGCCAAAGCCGGCGATGGTGTTCAACGCAATGGGAAAGAAGCTGATTGTCGCGCCGAGCGCGATCTTGGAGGCGGGGCCGAGCCCGAAGAACAGCACATAGAGCGGAAGGAAGAGGATGATGGGGATGGCATAGATGCCGGCGAACAGCGGCTCGAACACGCGGATGCGGTAGTGCGAGCGGCTGACGAGATAGCCGACCAGGATGCCTCCGGTGACCGCGATGCCGAACGCGGCAGCAAGCTCGCGCAGAGTTACAGCAAGGTCGCCGACGAACTCCCCGGTCGAGACGATATCCCAGAGCTGGAACAGCACCGCTACCGGACTGGGAAGAAGAATCGGGCTCACGTGCCAGCGGCTGGTCGCGAGATACCACAGCGCCACGAGCACGATCAGGAACGCCGCCTGCACGCCGCGGCTGGCGAGATATCCCTCGCGCCGTTTGGCGCCTGGCGTCATACGCGCGGCTCAGCGCCAGGCGCGGCGCTGTCCGCCATGGTCTTTCGGATCTCGTCGTGCAGAAGTCCGTAGAGCGTGTTCCGGATGGTGGCGAACTTCGCCGCGGTGACGAATTCCGGCTTGCGGGGATGGGGCTCGTCCACTGCGATCAGCTGCTTGATGCTTCCGGGACGGGCAGAAAAGACAGCAACCCGGTCGGCCAGGAACGTGGCTTCGCCCAGGCTATGGGTGACGAACACGATGGTTTTGTTCGCGCGCGCCAACAGGAGCGAGAGGTCCTCGCCGAGGATCATGCGGGTCTGTTCGTCGAGCGCGCCGAACGGTTCGTCCATCAGCAGAATGCCGGTTTCAAGGCTCAGCGCGCGGGCGAGCGCCGCGCGCTGGCGCATGCCGCCGGAGAGTTGCCCGGGATAGTGGTCGGCAAAATCGTGGAGACCGACGGCTTCGAGGGCGCGCCGCGCCCGCGTGTCACGCTCGGCGCGAGGCACGCCCTGGAAGAGCATGCCGAGATCGACATTCTCGGCCACCGTATTCCAGGGAAACAGCGCGTTCTCCTGGAACACGAAGGCAATGTCGCGCGGCATCGGGCCTCTGACAGATTTTCCGAACACCTCGACGCGCCCTGCCGTGGGCCGGAGGAGACCGCCCATGATGTTGAGCAGCGTGGATTTGCCGCAGCCGCTGGGTCCGATCAGGCAGATGAGCTCGCCGTGCACGATATCGAGCGAGGTGTCGCGCAACGCACGCACGTGCCGGATGTCTGTTTCCTCGCCGAACCGATGCGAGACGCCGACAACTCGGATCGCGACCTCGTTCGTTGTCATGCCGTCGCTCGGGAAAGTAATAATGCGCCGCGGACCCTGTCTGCCCCCCACGCAGGCCCTCGCGCAACCGGGGCTTACCCCCGAATGGCCCGAAGAGGAGGTAGACCGAGTCCATTGTTCACGAGCGGGGGTCCGTTGCTCCGTATCAGAATGCCTTTGGCAGTCCAGCGTCCTAAAGTATTTTGTTGGCCAAATGCCTCGACATTATTTTGACTGGTACAGTGAAGCTTCGCCCGCTGATCGGGCTGTACCAGATATCGTGATCGCCTTTCCCGTGGCGCACGAACGAGCAGCCACCTTCATTGAGCTTGTCGCGAACCAGCTTTCCAAAGCCCTTCACGCCGATATTTTGGCAAGACCCGGAGTGATGAGCTCAAACGGAATTTCTCGTGAGCCTTCTCCTTCAAGAAGATCCTCGATTGCTCCCGGGAGCTTGTTGCGGAGCCCATCGATGGTCTCGGCTTCCAGGCTTAGGCCCGGCAAGCTGCTGTATACGGTGTACCAGACCTTGGCCTCCGGGTCCCATTCTGCTTTTACGATGATCGACTGGACCATGCTTTAACCTCTTCAAACAATATAACCCTGTTGGCTCGTAATCCGCTAGGTCCTTCTCCCTCCGGATCCGCCCTGTGGCCCGGCTCCCGGCGCCACGCGTGCGGACCGAAGCGCATCCCGCAGCTGCGCAGTTGCCGCCATATCGACGCTGAGGTTCTCGTGCAGTACCACTCCGTAATCATCGCGTGCGGAACAGGGTGAGATGAGCTCCTCCTGCACATCGGCACGCACGGCGGAGGGATCGCGCTCGAGCGGGTCGCCCCAGCCGCCGCCTCCACCGGTGCGCACGATCACTTCGCTGTTCACCTCCACGGGGTGATGCGCGCCCGCCATCGGACGAAATTCATGCTCGTCGGGCGTGCGCAGCAGATACACGCCGTAATCGCCGGGCTTGCCGCCCCAAAGGCCCCAGGGCGGGCACTGGCTGCGGCGAACGAGCTCGAAATTCCATTTGCCCTCGACAAGGTTGCGCACGCGCATGTCGATGCCGAGCCCGCCGCGATATTTGCCGGCGCCACCGGAATCGGTGCGCAGCGCGCGGCTCTCGACCAGCACCGGGCATTTCAGCTCGATCCCTTCGATGGAGCCGTTGCGTACGTCGCCCTGGCAGACCGAGACAGTGCCGGATTCGCCGTCCTCGAACGGTCGCCCGCCCCAGCCGCCGCCCTCGATGCTCTGCACGACGAAGCGCCGCCCGGTGCGGGGGTGGACGCCGAAGAATACGACCGCCCCGCCGAGGAGCGCGTGGTGCCCCGCCGGCACCTGCTCGCGCATGACCGGCGCCAGCGCGCGCACGATGGTGTCCACCACCATGGGAACGATGGTGCTCCAGGTCGCCATCGGGGCAGGAAAGCGCGCCATCATCACGCTGCCTTCCGGAATGATCACTTCGAGCGCGCGGAAGGAGCCCTCGTTCACAGGGTCGAGCGGGCCGGTGAGCGCCTTGTAGGCCACGCGCGCGGCGGCAAGCGTACGCGAATTGATGGCGGCGCGGCGCTCGCGCGCGCAGCCGGAGAGGTCGATGCTCATGCTGCCCTTGGCGATGGTGATCCTGGCGTGGATCGGAACCGGCTCGCCGCGGGTGACGCCGTCATGGTCGAGTGCCGCAGTTGCTTCATAGACGCCGTCGGCAAGCTTGCGCACCACGTTGCGGCACTTGCGCTCGGTCTCGTCAAAGATCTGCGCAATCGCGGCGAGAACGGTGTCGCGGCCGTATTTGTCTAGGAGCTCGTCCATCCGCCGTGCCGCCAGCCGGCATGCCGCCATTTGCGATTTCATGTCGCCGAGCGAGGATTCGGGAAACCGGATGTTGTCCTTGAGCACGCGATAGAGCGTCTCGTTGAGTTTGCCCGCCTCGTAGATCTTGAGCTGATCGAGCTGGAGACCCTCGATCCAGGGATCAGCCACGGTGGGCCCGGCGCCGAAACCCGTGCTCATGCCGCCCACGTCGATCCAGTGCGCCCGCACCATGGCGAACATCAGGAGCTCGCCTCGGTAGAAATACGGCATGTAGATGACGACGTTGTTGAGATGCTGACCAGCCACCGCCTGGTGATTGGTGATGATGACATCGCCCGGCGCAAAGCCGTCCGTGCCGTAGCGCTTCATGCCGTCGGTGATGATGACGCCGAGGTCGGCGACGAAATGCGAGACGCCTCCCACATTCTGCGCGACCAGTTCGCCCTGCGTGTTCACCAGCGCCGTGCAGAAGTCGCGCACCTCGTAGATCATCATGTTGTAGGACGTGCGCTGCAGATCGACCGCCATCTCGTTCGCGACGGCGGGCAGCGCATTGCGGATGACTTCCAGAGTGACGGGATCCAGCGGCATTGCTCTCGACGTCATGTACGCGCTCGCATGTGACTGTTCGCGCTCCCGGTGAGACAAACGCGGATATACCTCCCCCACCAGGGGAGGTCGGCGAGCAAAGCGAGCCGGGTAGGGGCGCGGGCGCGCCCGGTGCCTCCATCAACCGCCACCCGACCGCAGTCGCTTCGCTCCGGCGGTCGACCTCCCCCAGGGGCGAGGTATGGGCACCGTGTCCGCATCAAGCGCCGCCTACCGCAATCATCAGCTCGCCTGAAGGTGCGACCGTGCAAACGTCGCGTTCAAACAGGACCGTGGTTGTTCCGTGCTCCTGGATGAGGGCGGGACCCCGGATGCAGCTTGCAGCGCCGAGCTGCACGCGCTGATAGACGGGGCAGGGGACGGGCTTGCGGGTATCGCTGAAATAGACCTCGCGTTGTTGTGACGAAGGCGATGATCCCGCTTCGGACAGGCGCGGCAAAGCGAGCCGCTGGCGCTTGCCGACGGCTGCGAGGCGGACATTCACCATCTCGACCGGCTCGTCGGCGGAATGGTGGACGTAGCGCTGCTCATACAGCGCATCGAAGGCCCTCCTGATGCCGCGGCGATCCGCGCTTTCAATCTGTTGCAGGCTCACCGGAACCTGGAGCGTGAATTCCTGCCCGACATAGCGTAAATCGAGATGGACTTGGCGTTCCGCTTCGGCATCGTGGCGCATCGCCGCGCTCGCCTCTTCGACCATCTCGCGATGGATTTTCAGCAGCGCCGCGAAATCGAGCGTCGCGAGATCGCAATAGAACGTGCGGATGAAATCGTGGCGCTCGTCCGCGAGCAGCATGCCCAGCGCGGAGAAATGCGAGGGAAACAGCGGCACGATGACCTTCGGAATGTTGAGCTCGCGCGCAATCGCGATAACATGCAGCGGGCCTGCGCCGCCCGAGGCGACCAGCGCGAAATCGCGCGGATCATAGCCCTTCGCGACCGACACTTCGCGCACCGCAAGCGACATCTTAGCGATGGCGATGTCGAGGATGGCCTGCGCGGCGGCGATGGTGTCCATCCGCAGCGGGCCTGCGATCTTGTCGGCAATTCCGCGACGGGCGCCCTCCGCATCGAGCTTCATCTCGCCGCCCAGGAAATTGTCCGGATCAAGCCTGCCCAGCACCACATTGGCATCGGTAATGGTCGGCGCGCTGCCGCCGCCGCAGTAACAGATGGGGCCGGGGTCCGCGCCGGCACTCTGCGGTCCCACCTTCAGCGCGCCCACCTCGTCGAGCCACGCGATTGAGCCCCCACCCGCGCCCACCTCGACCACATCGATCATGGGCAGCACCACGGGATGGCCGCTGGCATACCCTCCGACGTAATAGCCGGGAGCCATTGTGGGCTCGCCCTCGCGCACGAGGCTCGCTTTGGCTGTCGTGCCGCCCATGTCGAAGGAGATGACATTGGGCGCACCCAGCGCGGTGCCGACCCGCGCCGAGGCGATGATGCCGCCCACCGGCCCGGATTCCATCATGGCCGCGGGACGCTGCGTGGCGATTTCCGGCGTCATGACGCCGCCGCTCGAGCGCATGATGGAGAG
>DATBYX010000176.1:0-6047 GCA_036513475.1 Xanthobacteraceae bacterium
GTCGATTCCAATATCTCCTGGTCCTCGGCAATAATGGCGGCGTCCCAGTCGATCAGCTCCTGGGTGGAACAATCCTCTTCCCGATCGTTGCGAAACAGGATCTGCACGAGTTGGATCGAACCATCATCGATGGGAGTTGCCGAATTGAAAATGATGTGGCGCAGCCCCGACGGATATTCGATGTCCAACGTACGGCAGAAGGGCATGAACCAGGCATTGCGCATGTGTCGCGTTGTGATCGGATCGGATGTCCCCGTGACTCGATGAGCCACCGGCGGGTTTTTGATCGGAACAATCGTCTCTGCCTGAAATCCGTAATCCGTCTCGACCAGCTCGTATTTTTCCGGCTTCGGTTGCTCCTGCTGGCCGAAGGTGGATTTGTGTACGAAGGAAAAATGCGCGTTGTCGAACGAGTTTTCCATCATCCGAAGCGCGGCTGTGTTCCAGCGGTCATCGAATTGGTGAATGCGGCGGTAAGATGGATCCCTGTCCTGCGGCAAATCGGGAACAGCCAGTAACGGATCATCGAGCGCGACCCAGGCATATCCGTACTTGGCAGCGCAATGGAACGCCTTCGCCTTTGCGTCGGGGATAGCCTGCTCGAACGGGAACTGCGGCACCCTCACCAGCTTGCCGGTGCGGTCGTATTCCCAGCCGTGATAGCCGCACACGATATGCCCGTCTTTGCTGGAGCCCTTGGACAGCCGCGCTGTGCGGTGGCAGCACCGGTCCTGGAGGGCGGCGGGCGCACCTTCCTGGTCGAGGAACAGCACGATGTTCTCGCCCAGCAGCGTGAACGGCTTCGGGCCGTTCCTGAGCTTGTCGATCGGCCAAGTAGCGTACCAGAACCGCCGCAGCACTTTCTGTTTCGTGACCAGCATGACACCTCCAATCCGACACTTCAGGCGGCGAGCCGTCGCACGACGTGCGCGGCCTCATGGCGAAGCTGCGCCAGATCGATCCCGGGAATGCTTCCGTCGTCCACGACTTTGCGGCCGCCGACCAACAGGTGGCGCAGATGGACCGCACCGGCCGCGGCAACGGGGCCGAGCAGCGGATCGTGCAGTCCAAAATAGCGGGGATGGCAAAGCTCGAAGATCGCAATGTCCGCCAGTTTCCCCGGCGCGAGTACGCCCGCATCCTCGAACCCGAGCACGCGCGCACCGCCGGCGCTCGCCCAGCGCACCACGTCCTCGACGCTGGTCGCCGTCGCTCCTTTGGTGGCGCGGTGCGTATGCCACGCGCTCTTCATTTCGCTGATCATGTCGGCGGCTTCGTTCGATGCGGCGCCATCGACTGCAAGCGAGACCGCGCCGCCCAGGGCGGCGATCTTTTCTACCGGGGCAATTCCGGATCCGAGGCGGCAGTTCGACTGCGGGCAGTGCGCCATCCCGGTCCCCGTCTCGACCAGCATATCAACCTCGTCATCATCGACATGGACGAGATGCGCAAACCACACGTCGGGACCGAGCCAATCGTGATCGGCCATCCACGGGACCGGCCGCTTGCCGAAAGTTGCGAGGCAATAATCGACATAGTCGCGCGTCTCCGAGAGATGGCTATGGATGCGCAATCCCATCGCGCGCGCGCTTGCCGCAATGATCCTGAGCTCATCGGGAGCCACCGCCCAGGGCGGAGTTGTCACGGCACACGCCACCCGGCGCGTGCTGTCGGAGGAAGCATCGTGATAGGTGCGGGCGCAGTCCTCCACCGCTCGGATCATGCGGTCGAGCGGCTCGGTCGGCATTGCGATCACATCGGGCGTATCGAAACCGCGGAACCTCGTGGCGCCGCCGCGACAGAATACGAGCCGAATGCCGAGCTCCTGCGCCGTCTCAAAGATCACGTGGGCAGGATCGAAGCGGTAGTCCTGCGCGAAGAGATAGTGGTGATCGGCAGCAGTGGTGGTCCCCGAGAGCAAGAGCTCGACGAGCCCGATGCGTGCCGCAACGCGCAGCGCCTCCTCGTCGATCCTATGCCAGTAGGAATAGGGGACCACGCGCAGCCAGCTGAGCAGCGGGGAATCGATGCCGGCACGCACGCCCTTGAGGACGCTCTGAAACAGATGGTGATGGGTCGAGATCAGCCCAGGATAAACCACGCAATCCGACGCATCGATGAGCTCCTCGCCGGGAAGAAGATCCAGGTTGCCGATCTCCGCGATGCGCCCGTCGACAATCCGGATCGCTCCGCGCGCGCGCATGGCAGGGCCGGGAAGCCCGGTGAATATACCCGCAGCGCCCTTGATCAGGGCGGAGCTCACGTTTCAACTCCCACTTCGCTTTCATGCCACGCCCCAAGCGCAAGCTTGGAAAGGGCTACCATCAAGCTGAACAAAGCGACGCCGGCAGCCGTGATGAGCAGCATCGCAGCGAACATGCGCGGGATGTCCAGTGCAAAGCCCGCCTGCAGGATCTCGTAGGCGAGCCCGGAGCTCCGGCCACCGGTGCCGGCGACGAACTCGGCAACCACGGCCCCGATCAGCGCAAGCCCGCTGGAGATGCGCAGCCCGCCGAAGAAGTACGGCAAGGCGCTCGGAATGCGCAGGCGCCAGAGCGTCTGCAGACGCCCCGCGCGGTTCATGCGAAAGAGGCTTGCGAGGCCGGGGTCGACGCTGCGCAGCCCGAGCGTCGTGTTGGAGATGATCGGGAACAGTGCCACCACGGTCGCGCACAATGTGAGTGCCAATTGTGTGTTCTTGACCAGTATGATGATCAGCGGCGCAATCGCGACGACGGGGGTGACTTGCAACAATACCGCGTATGGAAAGAAGCTGCGCTCGATCACTCGACTTTGCACGAACACGAACGCGATAAGAGTGCCGACGATCACAGCGGTTCCGAATGCCTGGAACGCAATGCGCAAGGTCATTCCGAGCGCCCGCAGGAGGCTCGGCCACTCGCTCGCAACCGTGCGCCCGATGTCGCTGGGCTTGGGAAACAGGAATACGGGAATTTCGAACTCACGGCACATGGTCTCCCAGAGGCCAATCATGGCCACGCCGACCAGGAACGGAGCGGCGATGCTCATGGCGGCTTCCGATTGGGCGAGCGGACGCATCGCGGATTTGTGCTCACTCGCCGCCCGGCGGGACCGAAGCTTCGGCCAACCACGCCGAGATCTGGCGACAATACGCGGCAAAGCCCGGCGAATCGCGGAAACCCTCGTCTCGCGGCTGAGGCTCGTCTATCGTCACGGTCTTGAAGATACGGCCTGGCCGTGCCGAGATGACCACAACGCGGGTCGAGAGGAACACTGCTTCGTAGATGGAATGGGTGACGAAGAGCGCAGTGAGCTTGCGCTCCCACCACAATTTGAGAAGATCGGCATCCAGCCGGTTGCGGGTGATCTCGTCCAGAGCGCCGAACGGCTCATCCATCAGAAGCAGATTGGGGTCAGTGACGAGGCTGCGGGCAATCGAGACCCGCATACGCATGCCACCGGACAATTGCCGCGGGTAATGCCTTTCGAAGCCTTGCAGACCCACGCGCGAAAGCGCATCCGCTACTCGCCCGCGGGCCTCTTGCCGCGTCACCCCCGCAAGATCGAGCGGCAAACGGACGTTGGCTTCGACGCGTGCCCAGGGCATCAACGTCGGGTCTTGAAAAACGAAAGCGATGCGGCGACCGTCCGATCCGAGCTTGTCACCGTAGCCGCGCCACCACAAGATTCGGCCGTCGGAGGGCTCAAGCAGATCGGCTATGAGCTTGAGGAGCGTGCTCTTGCCGCACCCGGAAGGGCCGATCAGTGTCACGAACTCGCCGGCGGCAACCGTGAGATCGATGGGCGCAAGTGCGCACGTGCCGTCGGGAAAGAATTTCTCTACCGACAGCACTTCCACGACAGGCGTCCCGGTCCGGGGCGCTCCGCGATCAAGCGAGCCCACCGCAGCGACAGCGCGTGCGGCGCCTGATTCAACGGGCGAGATGGGCCTCGCTCCTGGAAGTTCGAGGCGCACCAACACTACCGACCCGCGCTCACTCACATGAAGAGCTTGAGGCTTTTCACGAACCTGTCGGTGAAGCCCGCTTTCCAGTCGACCTCGGGCTTGAGCAGGCCCGCTGCAACCATGTAGTCGTAGGTCGCTTTCCAACGCGCCTCGGTGATGATGCCAATTCCCATCGTCGCGGCATCCCCGCCATCGAGCACTTTCAGGAGCTTGAGCTGCTCGATGCCAAATGCAATCTGCGCATCCGTCATCTTCGAATTATCTGCTTTGATGAGCACGTTGGCGGGTGCCGGATCGGCGAGATAGCTCTTCCAGCCTTCGAGCGACGCCTTGACGAACCGCGCTGTGACCTCCGGATTCTTGTCCACGAAAGCTCGGGTCGTCACCATGGTGGTGCCGTAGGGCGGATAACCGTCGTGCGCGAACAGGAAGAACTTGACCGGCAGGCCCTGCTGCTTGGCCTGAAACGGCTCGGAGGACGGGTAGGCTTGCTGGACCGTATTTTTATCGGCAAAGAACGGCTGCAGATTGAACGTGTAGGGCCGCGTCTGCTCATCGGTATATTTGTATTTGGCCTTGAGCCACGGCCACCAGCTCGATCTTCCAGGTGTCGCGACCAAGATAGTCTTGTCCTTGAGATCAGCGAGACTGCCCACATCGTCATGGGTCATCATTCCCTGCAGATCGAACTGGAACGATGTCCCGACGGTCGTCACCTGCAGTCCCTGCTCGATCGCCTTGAGCACTGCGAGGTCGTATCCCATCATGAGGTCGGTTTCGCCGGCGAGCAGGAGCTGCATCCCATTGACCTGCGGCCCGCCCATCTTGATGGTCGCATCGAGCCCAGCCCTTTCATAAAGTCCGGTCGCCTTGGCTTGATAGAAGCCGCCGTGCTCGGCTTGTGCAAACCAGCTCGTGAGAAAAGTGACCTTGTCGGTCGCGGAAGCCGGCGAGATCAGGAGTGCGCTCATCCCGACCGCCGCCGTGATGGCCCTTAAATCTGAACGGATGCTGACCCACATGGCTGACCTCTTTTTGCCTGCCCGCCTGTCCACGGCCTTGAGCAAGCAAAATGCCAATCGTCCCCCTCCTGGCAGTTGGGTTTGCAACTGCCTGAGGAAATTAGCGGAGTCACCGATTTGGAGAATTCACCACAAACGGCTCGACATGCGTTCTAAAGTCGGCCGCACAAAAAGGCAGCAGCGGATGAAACCGAAGGCAACTTGTCCAGGAAGAGATAAATCGATCATCCGCACGCCACAACCTGGCCAGCGGCCGTCGGCCAGGTTGCGCGCGCGCCGGGCCATGAGGTCACGTCACGCCGACCTCATGAAGGCGGTCGCCGTCGGATTACCACCAGCGGCGATGGTGATGCCGGAACCACCGATGATGGTAATGCCGGTACCCCCACTGCACCTGCTGGATGGCTCCGTTCTCCGCCACAGCGGCACCGACGACATACCCGCTGAATGGAGCAGCGGATGCCACTGACACTCCGAGAGCGGACGCGGCGGCCAGAGCGATCAAAGTCGTGCGCAACATGGGATAACCTCCTTATTTTCAGGACGCGAGTTGCGTCCTTGCGTTTTCCCAGAGCTCAACTCTATTTGGCCGGGACTGAATAGGACCTGAGCATCGAGTTCATGTGGGCTTAATCAACCTGAAGGCAGCCTGAACGC
The DNA here is from genome assembly GCA_036513475.1 of Xanthobacteraceae bacterium. Lineage (GTDB taxonomy): Bacteria > Pseudomonadota > Alphaproteobacteria > Rhizobiales > Xanthobacteraceae > VAZQ01. The sequence goes on from DATBYX010000176.1 coordinate 5,629, forward strand.
ACGAAAAAAGACGGCCGCGCAGCGCGGTATCCGGAAAGCGTGGTCAGCCCCGTTGAAAGGCGATTATTCCGTACCTCTCCCAATGGGAACCGGCACAGGCGAGGCGAAGTGCCCATATTGCTGCCCTATTCAATCGGGACATGGGCGTCGTAGAATTGGGCGTCGCAGGATCGGGCGTCGCAGAATCGCGTCGGCGGGGATGATCGGGGCGGGGCGCAAGAGGACCTGACCGGAAAGCCGTGAGCATGCCATCGATGCAACGGTCAGCCCTCGGGCGGCTGCTCCATGGGCTCAAGCGGGAGCAGCACGATTACCAGGCTTCGCTGGAGCTATTCCCGGCGCTGAACATCGACAAGCTTGCCGATGACATGGGGCTGGCGACGCTTGGAGCCGACCGCGGCTCCCGCGAGGAGCCGGCG
>DATBYX010000177.1:0-3626 GCA_036513475.1 Xanthobacteraceae bacterium
CATCGTGGTGCTTGGTCGGGGCGTTGGCCTGGCGACACTGGCGCCGCTCTCGCAGCTGGCGGCCGAACATGGGGTTGGGGTGACCGCGATCCTGAGCGCGCGCAATCCCGAGGTGGTTATGTCGAAGGAGCTGTTTGAAGGAATAGGCGCGCGGACCTTAACCGTAGTCGATTCCGACAACAGCAGCGCCGTTGAGAATGTGGAAAAGCTTCTCGAGGCTCTGATCGCGCAAGGCAAAGCAGACGCCTTCTTCACCTGCGGCTCCAACCGACTGCTGAAACTCATGCAGCTGCTTGGGAAAAAGCATGACATTCCCGGTCAGGTCGCGATGGAGCAGATCATGGTCTGCGGTTTCGGCGCCTGCTACGTCTGTGTCCGCACGTTCGAAGTAGATGGAAAGCGTGTGCTCAAGCGCGTTTGCCGCGATGGCCCGGTATTCAACATGCAGGAGGCCGTGGCATGGTAGATCTTTCGGTCAAGATCGGTGACATCACGCTGCAGAACCCGGTGCAGCCTGCATCAGGCGCCTTCTCTTGGGAGTACAACGACGTCATCGACCTCAACCGGCTCGGAGCGCTCGTGGCAAAGACGATCTGCCGCGAGCCGCGGGTCGGCAACCCGACGCCGCGCATGGCCGAAACGGAGGCGGGGATCATCCAGTCGATTGGATTGCCGGGAAAAGGCATCGAATATTTCGTCGACCACATCGTCCCCGAATACGCAAAATTCACGCCGCCGCTGGTCGTCAGCGTGTCATCGGAAAGTGTCGAGGATTTCGCCGCGCTGGCCCGTGAGCTGAGCGTGCCGGACGTCGACGTGATCGAGGCGAATATTTCCTGTCCGACGCGCAATTCCAGCGGCGGCAATTTCGCAATGCACGAGGATCACACCAGAAAAGTGATCCACGCCATCCGCGCGGCGACCACCAAGCCGTTGTGGGTCAAGCTCTCCCCTAACGCCGGCGACATTGTCTCCATTGCACAGGCGGCAGAGCAAGCCGGAGCCGATGCGCTGGTGATCGCCAATACTTTCCTGTCGCTCAAAATCCGCACGGACAATTTCCGCCCCGCGCTCGGCAACAAGTTTGGCGGACTGGTCTCACCGGCGCTCAAGCCGATTGTGCTGCGCATGGTCTATCAGGTCGCGAAGGTGGTAAAAATTCCGATCATCGGAATTGGCGGCGTGACCAAGGCCGAGGACGTTGTCGAATACATGCTCGCCGGCGCCAGCGCTGTCGGCATTGGCTATGCCGGTTTCCGAAATCCCACGGCCTTGATCACGATCATCGATGACCTGGAAGCTTGGTGCGATGAGCGCGGGATAAAAAAAGTCACGGAACTCATCGGTGCGGTCCGCGATGATGACATGGAGACGGATACTCTTGTCGCCGCATCGGCCGGCGTGTGAGGCGCGCCGCGCATTTCCGATTTACATTGACTCGCTGTTATCTCCGTCATGCGCCATGACGATCACTCGTTTACTTCCGCAGCAGGCCGGCGGCTTCCACTGCGGAGCGCACGATCGGGAGGTCAGCCTGGATCGCCGCGGCAAACGCGTCCGGCGTATCGCCGACCGCATCCACCCCGGCTTTTTCCATAGTGCTCACGAGGTCCGGCTCGCGGCAGATCGCGACCAGAGCCCGGGAGATCTTATCGATGATTGGCCGCGGCGTGCCTGCGGGGGCGAAATAACCGATCCAGCCGGTCATCACGAATCCCGGCACCGTCTCGGACACGGTCGGTACATCGGAAAACTGCGCAACCCGCTTCTCCGTGGAGATCGCCAGCATGCGGGCCTTGCCGCTGTGCACCAGCTCGAGCACATCCGACACATTGCCGAAGAAGACCTGGGCTGATCCCGACAAAATTCCCACCAGAGCTTGGGGCGTGCTTTGATACGGCACGACCACCATCTGGAGACCCTCGCGCGCGGCGAACGCCGCCGGCGTGAGGTGGCTGCTCTGCCCGAGCCCTGCAGATGCGTAGTTGATCTTGCCCGGGTTTGCTCGGACGTAATCGATGAATTCGCGCACGGAGCGAGCGGGCAGATCGGGATGCACGGTCAACGCCATGCCGTTGACGCTCACCATGCTGATTGGAGCGAAATCTTTGAGCGGATCGTAGGGGAGCTTCTTCACCAGCGGGTTGACGGTGAGCTGCGCTCCGCCGGCAAGATAGAGCGTGTAGCCGTCAGCAGGAGAGCGCGCTGCCGCTTCGGTGCCGATGACACCCCCCGCTCCGCCGCGGTTGTCGATCACGAAGGGCTGACCGAAAACTTTGGCCAGCCGGTCGGCGGTCATGCGCGCAAGCGTATCGCTGATGCCGCCCGGCCCGTAGGGGACGATCACCTTCACCGGATGGGCCGGCCACTCCTGCGCCAGCAGCGCGCCCGCATGCGCGGTGAGGACAGCGCCAATGATGCCGAGAGATAGCACTGGTGCGAGCAGCAACCTCCATACCTCCCCCTGCAAGGGGGAGGTCGACAGTATTTGCTTCGTTTCGAAGCAAATGCTGTCGGGTGGGGGTTCGATCCTCGATGCCCGCTTTTGGCAATCATCGCGGCCGAGAATTGCCCCCCACCCGGCTCCCCCCGAGCAAGTCGGGGGTCGCCGACCTCCCCCTTCCAGGGGGAGGTATTGCAGAGCTCGCTGTGCCGCTGAGATCACCACAGCGCTCTCTACGCCTGGTCGCCGCATCGGCGCGACCAGTAGTCCCACATCCGGGTCACGGAATTCTCCGCATAGACGAGCTTCTTGGTCAGCTCGATCTCGCCCTCGCTCAAAAACGTGATGTCGTCTCCGATGAGCATCGATTGCAGCACCAGGCTGGCGTTGATCTTGAAGTACACGGCGTTGAGGACGGCCTGCCGGAGATCGCTTCCTACGACCACGCAACCATGGCCGCGCAGCAGCACCGAATTGTGCTTGCCCATGCCCCGGGCGAGATCCCTGCCCCGCTCCATGTTCGTGATCAAGAGGTCGGTATCGCCGAAGGAGGTGCGGCTGTCCCACACGGGGACATGCATACCGATACCGCAGGCCGGGTGCACGCACGCCTTGAGCGGCCTTCGCGTCAATCCGAATGGAATAACCTCGTAGGCGTGATTGTGCACGATGGAGATGACGTCGGGACGCGCCTGATAGATCGCGCCATGGATCGGCCGCTCGAAATACATCGGCTGCCCGCGCGGATCGATCGGGTTGCAGTCGAGATCGTATTCCATGATGTCGTCGAGCGTCACAAGCTCCGGGCTGCGCGAGCACGATAGGAAAAAGTGGTCAGGCCGATCAGGATGACGCACGCTGATGTGGCCGAGCGCATCGGTCACCCCTTCCCGCGCCAGGATGTGATTGGCCGTCACGAGGTCACGCCTCGTCGATTCGGCTATTTCGCTAATATATTCAGGCATATCTCTCATTTGCTCATTTGAATCCTGACCGCATATGCAAAGACTTATGCATACGCCGGTTGCCGTGAGCCGGACCGAGCCGGACCGAGCCGGACCGATCCGTCACCTATGCGAAGTATGGTGAAAGAAAGGGACAGAATTGGACCTGCCATGACGGAAAGGGAAATTATCGACCACCTGCAACTGATTCACAAGCGCGAGCTTGCCAAGCTCCTCGG
>DATBYX010000178.1:0-4258 GCA_036513475.1 Xanthobacteraceae bacterium
GACCCGCGCATCCATCCTCTTCGCGAGAAAGTTCTTACGAAGATCGATGGATTGCCGGGTCAAGCCCGGCAATGACGACCTTAAGTTAGCGCCTATGGGGTCAAGCCCGCGCATGACGCCGGAGAGAGTGACGCAATCTAATCGGAAAATGCTCTAGCTACAGAATGAACCGGCTCAGGTCGGCATTCTTGGCGAGATCGCCGATGTGCTTCTCCACATAGGCGGCGTCGATCTCGACGGTCTCGCCCGAGCGATCGGGGGCCGCGAACGAGACTTCATCGAGCACGCGCTCCATCACGGTCTGCAGACGCCGCGCGCCGATATTTTCCACGCTCGAGTTGACCGCGACCGCCACGTCGGCGATCGCATCGATCGCATCCGGCTTGAAGTCGAGCGTGACGCCTTCGGTGCCCATCAGCGCCACGTATTGCTTGATGAGCGAGACCTCCGTCTCGGTGAGAATGCGCCTGAAATCATCGCGGGTGAGCGGCCGCAGCTCGACCCGGATGGGCAGGCGCCCCTGCAGTTCCGGCAGAAGATCGGAAGGCTTCGAGAGGTGAAACGCCCCGGAAGCTATGAACAGGACATGATCGGTCCTCACCGCACCATGCTTGGTCGAGACCGTGGTGCCTTCAATCAACGGCAGGAGATCGCGCTGCACGCCCTCGCGCGAGACGTCGGCGCCCATGCGCCCCTCGCGCCCGGCGATCTTGTCGATCTCGTCGAGAAATACGATGCCGTTCTGCTCGACCGCATGAATCGCCTCCTGCACCAGCTGATCGTTGTCGAGCAGCTTGTCGGATTCCTCGTTGATCAGAATGTCATGGGATTCCGCCACCGTGAGCCGTCGGGTCTTTGTGCGGCCTCCGCCGCCGAGCTTGCTGAAGATGTCCCCGATCGAGATCGCGCCCATTTGGGCACCGGGCATCCCCGGAATCTCGAATAGCGGCATGCCGCCCCCGCCCGCCTGCATCTCGATCTCGATCTCCTTGTCGTTGAGCTCGCCTGCACGCAGCTTGCGCCGGAACACGTCCTTGGTCGACGCGCTCGCATTCTCGCCCACGAGCGCGTTGACCACGCGCTCCTCGGCCGCGAGCTGGGCGCGCGCATGCACGTCCTTGCGTTTGCGTTCCCGCGTCTGAACGATGGCGATTTCGACGAGATCGCGCACGATCTGCTCGACGTCCCGGCCGACATACCCGACCTCGGTGAATTTGGTAGCCTCTACCTTGAGGAACGGCGCGCCCGCGAGCTTGGCCAGCCGGCGTGAAATCTCGGTCTTGCCTACGCCGGTAGGCCCGATCATGAGGATGTTCTTCGGCAGCACTTCCTCGCGCAGCTTCTCATCGAGCTGCAGCCGCCGCCAGCGGTTGCGCAACGCGACCGCCACGGCGCGCTTGGCATCGGACTGTCCGATGATGAAGCGATCGAGCTCGGACACGATTTCGCGCGGGGAAAACTCGGTCATGGATAACTCAAAGCTTCTCCAGAGTGATGTTGCGATTGGTGTAGACGCAAATATCGGCGGCAATGTCCATGGCTTTGCGCACGATCGCCTCTGCGTCGAGCGGCCCATCGAGCAAAGCCCGCGCCGCCGAGAGGGCGTAATTGCCGCCCGAGCCTATTCCCATGACGCCGCCCTCCGGCTCGAGGACGTCGCCCGTGCCGGTGAGAATAAGCGACACCTGGGCATCCGCCACGATCATCATGGCTTCCAGCCGGCGCAAATAGCGATCGGTACGCCAGTCCTTGGCGAGCTCGACCGCGGCGCGGGTGAGCTGCCCGGGATATTGCTCGAGCTTGGCCTCAAGCCGCTCGAACAAGGTGAAAGCATCGGCAGTAGCCCCGGCGAAGCCGCCGATCACATCACCCTTGCCGAGGCGCCGGACCTTCTTGGCATTTGCCTTGACCACGGTTTGCCCAATCGAGACCTGGCCGTCGCCGCCGATCACGACACTGCCCTGCTTGCGGACGGTGAGGATGGTGGTGCCGTGCCAGTGATCGGGAGAAGAAGGTTGCATGCGCAGTCCGGTGCCTGCGAGGGCATGTAGGCATTGCGCCGCGAAGGTGCAATTTGGCGGCGAGCGCGAGTGGCGATCCGCTGACGCCCCTGATAAAAAGCGCGCATTTCCAGCGGAGAGAGCATGCGCAAAGGTTTGATCAAGCGCGCGACCAAGGAGACCGAGGTGGAGGTCGAGCTCGATCTCGACGGCCGCGGCTCATCCAGCATCTCGACCGGCATCGGTTTCCTCGATCACATGCTCGAATTGCTGGCGCGGCATTCCCGCATGGACCTCGCAGTGCGGGCAAAGGGCGACCTGCACGTGGATCATCATCACACGACCGAAGATGTCGGCATCGCGTTCGGCCAGGCGGTCAAGCAGGCACTCGGCGACATGAAGGGCATCACCCGGTATGCCGACGTGCACGTGCCCATGGACGAGACCCTCACGCGTGTCGCCCTCGACATATCCGGCCGGCCGGTTCTGGTGTTCAAGACCGAGTTCGTTCGCGATAAGGTCGGCAGCTTCGACACCGAATTGGTGCGCGAATGGTTCCAGGCTTTCGCCATGAACAGCGGCCTGACCCTGCATGTGACAACGCTCTACGGCAGCAACGATCATCATGTCGCCGAATCCTGCTTCAAGGGATTGGCGCGCGCGTTGCGGACCGCGATTGCGATCGATCCGCGCGCCGCGAACGAGGTCCCATCGACCAAGGGCTCGCTCGGCGGCTGATGCCTTCCCGCAGGGAAGAAGCATATATGAAGAAGCATATATAGAGAGAGAACGATCATGTCGGTCTATACCGTGCACATTCCACCCTCGACGCGGCGGGGATCCGCCTCCGGACCGGAACGCTTCGTTTTCGTGCGTGACGGATTCTCATTTTGGGCCTTCCTGCTCGCGCCCCTATGGATGCTGTGGCACCGGCTATGGCTCGTGTTCGTGGGCTATTGCGTGCTCGCCATTGCCCTTCAGGCCGGGCTGCAGGCCATCGGCGCTTCATTCGCAGTGCGGTTCACGGCAGCCGCGCTGCTTGCGCTGCTCGCCGGATTGGAGGCGGCAACGCTGCGCCGCTTCACCCTTGCACGGCGGGGTTGGACAAACGCGGGTATCGTGGTCGGAGATGACATTGAATCCGCCGAGCAGAGATTCTTCAACGTCTGGATCGGACAGAACGAGCATGGGCCATCACGTGCGTCTGCCGCGGCCATGCCGGCGGCCGGGAGGGCCCTCGGGGCCACGGTCTCGGGATCCGAGATCGTCGGTTTGTTTCCCGAACCCGGAGGCGCCCGGTGAAGGTCGCCATTGTCGATTACGGATCCGGCAATCTGCATTCAGCCGCCAAAGCCTTCGAGCGCGCCGGACGCGAGACCGGCCATGCGGCCCAAATCACCGTGACCGGCGATCCCGATCAGGTCGCTCGTGCCGACCGCATCGTGCTCCCCGGGGTCGGAGCCTTTGCGGATTGCCGGCGCGGCTTGGCCGCGGTTGACGGTATGGTGGAGGCGCTCAATGACTGCGTGCGCAGGCGCGGGCGGCCCTTTCTCGGCATATGCGTCGGCATGCAGCTCATGGCGGAGCGCGGATGCGAGTACGAGGTGACGGACGGTTTGGGTTGGATCAAAGGCGATGTCACGCGCATTGCGCCCAACGCTTCCGATCTCAAGATTCCCCACATGGGCTGGAATACGCTCGACCAGCGCCGGCCGCACCCCTTGCTCGACGGCATCGCACTTGGGCCCGACGGCTTCCACGCCTATTTCGTGCACTCGTACCACCTGTCGGTGTCGGAGCCGTCCGACCTCGTCGCCGACGCCGATTACGGTGGCCCTGTGACCGCCGTCGTTGCACACGACACCGCCGTTGGGACTCAGTTCCATCCGGAGAAGAGTCAGCGGCTTGGTCTGCGCTTGATCGCTAATTTTCTTCAATGGCAGCCGTGATGGTGTGCTGGCCGTTTGTGGGGGCGGGTTTGAAATCCACCCCTACATGAACATCCCTATATTCCGCTCACTTCTTCTTTCGTGTTCTTTCGTGATCCTCTTTCCCGCCATCGATCTCAAAGACGGCAAATGCGTCCGGCTCGTCCAGGGCGACATGGCACGTGCCACCGTGTTCCATGACGATCCGGCGGCGCAGGCGGCCGCCTTCCAGAGTCAGGGTTTCGAATATCTGCACATTGTCGATCTCGACGGCGCGATTGCAGGCAAGCCTGTCAATACGGCGGCGGTCGAGCGCATCCGCGCGGCGGT
>DATBYX010000179.1:0-3395 GCA_036513475.1 Xanthobacteraceae bacterium
CAGATGTTATCGACGTTAGTGTCGATATCCGTGTCGGTCGGGTTGGGGATATTCTTGAGTAACGCCGCCGCCGCCATCAGCATGCCGGACTGGCAATAGCCGCACTGCGGCACGTTCATCTCGACCCATAGTTGCTGCAGCGGATGACTTGAATCCTGCGACAGGCCCTCGATCGTCGTGACGCTGGCCCCGGCCGCGCTTTCGAGTGGCACCTGGCACGACCGTGTCGGGTTGCCGTCGATATGGACAGTGCAGGCGCCGCACTGGGCGATGCCGCAGCCATATTTCGTGCCCGTCATTCCCAGATGGTCGCGTAGTACCCACAGCAGCGGCGTCGATGGGTCGGCGTCGACGCTCTGGTGTTGCCCGTTGACCGTCAGATTGTATGGCATCTCATCATCCTGAAGTGACCGTCGAATACGACACAATAGACCTAATTTGTCAAATAGGACACTAACAGGACTGGTTGAGCGGAGGGGTAATCGTCGAACCACTCGGCGGCGTCGCGATGGTCGGGATCGGCGATGGCGTTGAGGGTCTCGTAGAATCCTGGAATGCCGCCGCAATCCGGTGGAGCATTCCATTCACCGCCGATATAGCGTGGATACCCGACGTCGGGTTCGCCCTGCCGGATGGCGGCGACGGTGAGCTTCAATCTTGACCGCATGGAAAAGCAAGCCAACCGAGCCGTCGGTATGAAGGAACAAGCCCGAAGAGCCGGTCGCCGAAATATCGATCCAGGGGGACCCCGATGTTCGCATACGCCACCGAAGCACTGATGTCGCGGCTTGCCACTGTGAACGGCTAAGCGCCCCCTCCCCGAGCCTGATTCCAAACTGATAGGCTCTCTACTTATTCCTTATCAGTCACGGATGCTGTTTGCATATGAACGTCCGCTTCGCGCCAAGAGCTGCCGCTCCGCTCGTCGCCTTCTGGCCCGCATGCGAGGCACGGCGCGGTTCTGTATCGGTCTGCTTGTCGGGGTAAATCGGAAGCGGCAAGCTGCGCGTCCAACCGGTGCTTTTTGACCCCCGGACGAATTCTTGGCTACTCCCCCCAAATTACCTCAGCGTGCGGGTCTGAGGAGCCTTGCGAAACAGAGCGCCGCGAACGATGCTTACAAGTACCACTCATCAAAGGGACTCGTCATGTCTGTCGACACTCAAGCCGCCACTGACCGCCTCATGCGCCTCCTGAATGTCGACGGCGTGACCGGAAAGGAGGCTGCGATAGGGCGCGAGCTCGTCGTGGCGCTGGAAGAAAGCGGCGTGCCGGCGGACGCGATCCGCCTCGATGACGCGAACACACGCATTCCCCTGCCGACGGAGACCGGCAACCTCATTGTCGACCTGCCCGGCCGCGGCGCGATGCACAACCAGCCGCGGATCATGTTCATGACCCACATGGACACCGTGCCGCTGTGCGCCGGAGCGAAGCCGAAGCTTGCCGGCCGCAAGATCGTCAACGAGGCGAAGACCGCGCTCGGCGGCGACAACCGCTGCGGCTGTGGCGTTCTCGTTACACTCGCGGCCGAGCTGGCGAAGCTGAAGCTTGATCATCCGCCGATCACGCTGTTGTTCTGCGTGCGGGAGGAGAGCGGGCTATGGGGTGCGCGCCACGTCAAGACCCAAGACCTCGGCTCGCCGGTCGTGGCCTTCAACTACGACGGCGGCTCTGCCTCCAACGTCACCATCGGCGCGGTCGGCGCGGATCGCTGGCAGGTTGAGATTTTTGGCCGTGCCTCGCATGCCGGCGTCGCTCCGGAGCGCGGGATCAGTTCGACTATGATCCTTGCGCTTGCGCTCGCCGACGTGAAGGCCGGCGGCTGGTTCGGCAAGGTGGTGAAGGGCAAGCGGCAGGGCACGAGCAATGTCGGTCCCGTCACCGGCGGCGACGGCCGGCCGGCTGGGGACGCCACCAACGTCGTCACCAATTATGTGCACGTGCGCGGCGAAAGCCGTAGCCACGATGCGAAGTTTTTCAAGGAGATCACCAAGGCCTACAAGACGGCGTTCGAGAAGGCCGCGAAGCGCGTCAAGAACAGCGAGGGCAAGTCAGGCCGTATCAAGTTCAAGGCCGAGACCGACTATTATCCGTTCCGCATGAAGGAAAGCCTGCCCGTGGTCAAGCGCGCGGTCGCGGCGGTGTCCGCCATCGGCGGAACGCCGACCATCCGCGCCGCGAATGGCGGCCTCGACGCGAACTGGATGGTCCGCCATCGTGTTCCGACCGCAACCTTCGGCGCAGGGCAGAACGAGCCGCACACGATCGACGAGTGGATCAATCTCGACGAGTACGACCGAGCGTGTGCGCTCGCAGTACAGCTCGCGACGATGCGGTGAGGTGCTTCGGCCAGCCTGGGCTTCCGAAACATTCAGTCGACGCAAGAAAGCGTTCGCAACAGCCGAGCCACCTCACTCCCGACTCCCTCGGCGCTCCTCTTTTCTGTCCGGCGCAGGTCCATGCCGAAGCACCGTCCGCAGGATGCCAATAAAGAGCAACGCTGCGACCGGCCAATGGAACCAGATTCTGTGCAGACCGGTGAAAACATTGATTAGAACCAGAAAGCCCGAAACTGTGAGGCTCACTGCAATGGGGCGAGGCAGGTTCGCTAAACAATTCGAGACGAAACGCATCCAGGTGGATGGCTCGTGTCTGTCGAAAATCCGTTGAACGCCAGCTTCCGAGGCTGCAATTGCTCCCGCCGGACGAGCGGGGCTTTCGTCAGATGGAAAGCTACGTCGCCCGCTCATGGTTACTCGATAGCTGATCACGGGAGCAACGTTCTTCATCTGTCGCTGGCCGAGACAGTCGAAGCCAAGGGATAACTTGTTGTGCACCTGATCGTAGACGGAACCGGAGACCACGACGCCACCGGGCTCGGCAAGTTCTTGCAGCCTCGCCGCGATGTTGACCCCATCGCCATAGATATCGGAACCGTCCACCATCACATCTCCCAGATTGACGCCGATGCGAAATTGCATCTGCTGCGCGTGAGGTGGGTCCGAAACCTGGTTGGAAATTTCCTGCTGAATCTCGACCGCACACTGCACGGCCTCGACGACGCTGGCGAATTCGGCGATTACGGCATCGCCCCAGGTATTCACGATCCGCCCGTCATGGCGCTCCACCAATCCTGAAATGGCTGTGCGGTAGCGGCGCAGCGTCCCCAACGTTCCCGCTTCGTCTGCTCCCATGAGACGAGAATAGCCGTGCGCATCGGCGCACAGGACTGTCGTCAGCCGCCTTTTCACCTTGTCGTCGGTCATCGCCCATATGGTAGCCTCACGGACCGCCAAATGCATCAGGCATCGTGCCACAGCAGTTTAAGGGCCAGTCCCGGTCCGTGTCAGACTTGCGGTTCAGGTTGGACGGCCGCTTTGCGCCAGAAGCGG
>DATBYX010000180.1:0-4991 GCA_036513475.1 Xanthobacteraceae bacterium
GAGGTGGCCGGTGTGCGGATGCGCGCGCCCATGATGGCGATCAACACGGTGGCGGCGGGCGGCGGGTCCGTGCTGCATTTCGACGGATCGCGCTTCCGCGTAGGCCCGGACTCGGCAGGCGCCAATCCCGGTCCCGCCAGCTACCGGCGAGGCGGCCCGCTGACCGTCACAGACGCCAATGTGTGCGTGGGCAAGATCCAGCCGGCCCACTTTCCGGCGATATTTGGATTGAATGGCGATCTGCCGCTCGATGCAGATACCGTGCGCAAACGTTTCGCAGAGATGGCTGAGGAGGTCGCCAAGGCAACAGGGGAGCGGCGCGATCCGCGCGACGTCGCGGAGGGTTTTCTGCGCATCGCGGTGGCCAATATGGCGAACGCGATCAAGCAAGTCTCCGTGGAGAGGGGCCACGACGCTGCGAACTTTGCGCTGCAGTGCTTCGGCGGCGCCGGTGGTCAGCATGCTTGCCTGGTCGCGGATGAGCTGGGCATGGAGACGGTGTTCATCCATCCATTTGCCGGGGTGCTCTCTGCATATGGAATGGGACTGGCGGACCAGACCGTGATGCGCGAGCAGGCGGTAGAGATCCCGCTAGAGGAATCGGCCTTACCCGGTCTGCGCAGTCAGTCCGACGGGCTGGCGGAGGAGGCCCGGCGCGCGCTGATCAGTCAGGGCGCTGAGGCCGGACGGATTACCGTCCGCCGGCTGCTGCATCTTCGATACGCCGGTACTGAAGCGGCGCTGATCGTTGATTTCGACCTTTTCGAAGAGGTGGTACGGAACTTCACCGAGGCACATCGCACCCGGTTCGGGTTTGCGACTCCGGAGCGCCCGATCACCGTCGAGGCGGTCGCGGTCGAGGTCATCGCGGCCGGCGAAGCGGCGCACGAGGCTCGTCTGCCGCCGCGCGCATCCGGCTCACCCGACACGATCGACCAGGTCGAAATCTGGAGCGGCGGCAGGGCGCATACCGCACCAGTGTTCGAGCGTAGCAAGTTACAGGCGGGCGATCGAATCTCCGGCCCGGCGCTGATTCGCGAGCCGATCGCGACGACGGTCATCGAGCCTGGCTGGACGGCCGAACTCACCGAGCGCGATCACGTCCTGCTGCGGCGCACTGAGGCGCGCGAGACGCGCATAGCGGCCGGTACTGACAAGGCCGACCCGGTGCTGCTCGAGCTGTTCAACAACCTATTCATGAACGTGGCCGAGCAGACCGGCGCGGTTCTCCAGAACACGTCACTCAGTGTGAACATCAAGGAGAGGCTCGACTTCAGCTGCGCCGTCTTCGACTCAGAGGGCAATCTGGTCGCGAACGCGCCGCACGTGCCTGTCCATCTGGGCGCGATGGGCGAGAGCGTGCGCACAGTCCTTAGGCATCGGCGCGACACGCTGAAGCCGGGCGACGTGGTTGCGTTGAACAACCCGTACAACGGGGGAACGCACCTGCCCGACGTGACGGCCGTCACCCCGGTGTTCGACGACAACGGAAAGGACCTCCTGTTCTTCGTTGGTAGTCGTGGTCACCACGCCGATATCGGCGGGTTGACGCCGGGGTCGACACCCTCCGACTCCCGCACGCTGGAGGATGAAGGGGTGGTGATCGACGACTTTCTCCTGGTGGATGGTGGAAGGTTCCGCGAGGCCGAGTTCCGTGCCCTGCTGGCGTCGGCGAAGTACCCCGCGCGCAGCCCGGACGTGAACGTCGCCGACATCAAGGCACAGGTTGCCGCGAACGCGAAGGGCGTGCAGGAACTGAAGCGCGTCGTGGGCCAGTACGGATGGGACGTGGTCCGCGCCTACATGCGGCACGTTATGGACAATGCCGAGGAGAGCGTTCGGCGCGTCATCGACCGCATCGGCGACGGCTCGTTCACTTACACCATGGACAACGGGCTGCCTCTCCAGGTCACGGTGTCGGTGGACCACGCCGCACGCACCGCAACGGTTGACTTCACGGGAACTGGCCCGCAGCGCGGGGACAACTTCAACGCCCCGCCTGCCGTCACCCGCGCGGTCGTCCTGTACGTGTTCCGCTGTCTGGTGGGAGACGAGATTCCCCTGAACGAAGGCTGTCTGAAGCCCATCACGATCGTCATCCCGCCAGGCACCTTCCTCTCTCCAATGCCGGGTGCGGCGGTTGTGGCGGGCAACACCGAGGTCTCGCAGGCAGCCTGCAACGCCCTGTTCGGAGCCTTGCGATCTGTCGCCTGTAGCCAGGCCACGATGAACAACTTCCTCTTCGGTGACGCCACCCGGCAATACTACGAGACGATTTGCGGGGGCACCGGGGCTGGCCCTGGCTTTGACGGCACCTCGGCTGTGCACAGTCACATGACCAATACCCGAATGACCGATCCCGAGGTGCTGGAGCTGCGCTACCCGGTGCGGCTCGAGGAGTTTTCCTTACGCCGCGGGTCAGGCGGCGCCGGCAAGTGGCGCGGCGGCGACGGCGCCGTGCGCCGGATTCGCTTCATGGAGCCGATGACCGCCGTCATCGTCGCATCCCGCCGCAACATTCCGCCCTTCGGGCTGGAGGGCGGCGTCGACGGAGCCGCCGGTCGTCAGTGGGTTGAAAGGGCGGACGGCAAACGGGAGGTTCTATCCGGCACGGACATCGTGGAGCTGAAAAGGGGCGACGTATTCGCGATCGAAACGCCGGGTGGCGGAGGCTATGGCAGGGCGCCCTGAGCTTCCGAGCGTCACCGTCGCACTGGCCCGACCAGGCGCGACTGTGCGTGACCGACCAGGCAAGCTTTAAGCGCGGATCCCTGCTGCCTGAACAGCTGAACGGAGATCAATTATGAACGTGCTCTCTTCTGCAGCGAGGACAGAGATGAACTTTCCGACCGACCCTGTCGAATTGCGCGCAATGATACGAGCTGGACGGTACGCCGGCCAAACATCTGGGCTTGCCCCGGGTCGCGTGCAGGCCAACCTCGCGATCCTTCCGGCTGACTGGGCCAGCGAATTTCTGCTGTTCTGCCAAAAGAACCCGAAACCCTGTCCAGTTCTTGCCGTCACCAATCCGGGCGATCGGATTCTCCCGACGCTCGTCAATGACGTGGACGTCCGGACGGACGCCCCGCGCTACAAGGTTTTCCGAGACGGGGTCATCGTAGACGAACCGACCGATCTGCGCGACATCTGGCGCGATGATCTTGTGGCGTTCGCGATTGGCTGTTCCTTCTCTTCGAGGAAGCTCTCATCGAGACCGGGCTGCGGATCCGGCACCTTGAGCAGGGCTTGAACGGGCCCATGTACATCAGCTCCATCGACACTAATCCGACGCCGCGTTTTTTGGGGAAGATGGTGGTCTCGATGCGTCCGTTCGGGCCTGCCGACGCAATCCGTGCCGTGCAAGTGACCTCACGTTATCCAAATGTTCATGGTGCGCCGGTCCATCTCGGCCTTCCCGGGCAGATCGGCATCCAGGATCTCGCAAATCCCGATTTTGGCGACTCCGTGGTGGTCAATGATGACGAGCTGCCGGTCTTTTGGGCTTGCGGGGTGACGCCGCAAAGTGTCGCTGCAAAAGCCAAGCCGCCGATGTTCATCTCGCATCACCCCGCGCAATGCTGATCACCGATCTGCTGAATTCGCAGCTCTCTATTCTTTAGCGGTGCAACAAGAGTTCTGCCTCCGCGCGGAAGAAATGATCAGACGCAACCAGAAGCGCTTACGTCCCCAGAGTAACTTCATTTTTCGAGGGAGGCCATTCGTGTTTCTGAGCGATCAGACGGATTGGATCCGAGAAGCTACCCCTCAGGAGCGGACTGCCTTGACGGCCGCGTTTGGCGGCTACGCGGTCGATGCGTTCGATTACATGATCTATTCCTTCATCATACCAACTCTGATCGTCGCCTGGGGCATGAGCAACACTGAGGCAGGCGTGATCGCCACCGGCTCGCTCCTGTCATCGGCTGTCGGGGGATGGGCGGCAGGCGTACTGGCAGACCGGTATGGGCGAGTGAGAATACTACAGGTTACAATACTCTGGTTCACCGTGTTCACCTTTCTCAGCGGTTTCACCAACTCCTACGAGCAATTGCTGTTCACACGCACGATGCAGGGCCTGGGATTCGGTGGCGAGTGGTCCGTGGGCTCCGTGTTAATCGCCGAGATGATCCGACCTCAGCATCGCGGAAAGGCGGTCGGCCTGGTTCAAAGCAGTTGGGCGGTGGGCTGGGGCGTTGCGGCGATCGCGTATGCGGTTGCCTATTCATTTCTTGAGCCGGGATTTGCCTGGCGTGTGCTGTTCTGGCTCGGTCTGCTTCCTGCCTTATTGGTGGCGTTCATCCGCCGCTATGTGAAGGAGTCCGAGGTGTTCACGGATACCCGTGCCCAAATGGCGACGACGGGAACCAGCTCATCTTTTCTGGAAATATTCTCTCCCGCTATTCTGAAAACCACTATCCTTGCGAGCGTGCTGGCCACGGGAATGCAGGGGGCCTACTACGCTGTCACCACATGGCTGCCAACCTATCTCAAGACCGAACGGCATCTCTCCGTTCTGAACACCGGCAGCTATCTGCTCGTGCTTATCCTTGGGTCCTTCCTGGGATATTTGACGAGCGCCTACCTGTCTGACCGGATCGGGCGCCGATACTGCTTCATCCTATTTGCCGTCTCGGCGGCCGTATTAGTTGTGCTGTACACTCAGATTCCTATTACCGACACCGTGATGCTGTTTCTCGGGTTCCCGCTGGGGTTCTTCCTCTCCGGCATTTTCAGCGGCATGGGGGCGTTCCTGAGCGAGCTGTATCCAAGTCGGGTCCGCGGCTCGGGACAGGGATTTTGCTACAATTTCGGTCGGGCGGTGGGCTCGGTCTTTCCCGTTGTGGTCGGTTATCTGAGCAACACGATGCCGCTCGGGGAGGCTATCGGCATTATGGCAGGAGGCGCGTACCTGATCGTGGTGTTGGCTGCGCTCGCCTTGCCCGAAACGCGAGGTAAGACCCTGGTTGCCTTCGGATGAGCGACTGTGTTGT
>DATBYX010000181.1:0-4609 GCA_036513475.1 Xanthobacteraceae bacterium
TACAAGGGCAAGCTCTCGACACTGGCCGCCGAGCCCGAAGGGGGGGTGGCGCTCGCAGAAGCGGTGAAGCGCTATGAGGGGCTGGATGATTTGATGGGGCGGCTCATTTCGTATGCCACCCTTATTCATTCGGGCAACACCGCCGATCCTGATCGCGCGAAATTCTACTCGGATGTGCAGGAACGCATCACCGCCGCTTCCATCCATCTCTTGTTCTTTGCTCTCGAGCTCAATCGTCTCGACGATGCTCAACTCGAAGCAGCAATGCGCCAGCCGGCGCTGGGACATTATCGTCCCTGGCTCGAAGATCTGCGCAAGGAAAAACCCTACCAGCTCGAGGACCGTGTCGAGCAGCTGTTTCACGAGAAATCGGTGACGGCCTATTCCGCCTGGAACCGTCTGTTCGATGAGACCATCGCGCGCATGCGTTTCAGGGTCGGGACGAAATCTCTGCCGATCGAGCCGACGCTCAATCTGCTGCATCATCCCGACGAGAAGACTCGCAAAGCGGCATCACAGGCGCTCGCCAAGACCTTTACCGAGAATTTGCAGACGTCTGCGCTGATCACCAACGTCCTCGCCAAAGACAAGGAAATTTCTGATCGCTGGAGAGGATTTGCGGACGTCGCCGATGCACGGCATCTCTCGAATCGAGTCGAGCCTGAGGTGGTTTCTGCGCTGGTCGATGCGGTGCGCAGAGCTTATCCACGGCTTTCCCATCGCTACTACGCCCTCAAGGCGCATTGGTTCGGAAAGAAGCGATTGGCGCACTGGGACCGCAATGCGCCGCTGCCGAAGGTCCCCAGCCGCACTATTTCCTGGGCCGAGGCGAAAGCCACGGTTCTGACTTCCTATGGCGCGTTTTCTCCTGAGATGGCCGCCATTGCAGAGAAGTTCTTCAGCAATGATTGGATCGATGCACCGGTGCGCCCGGGGAAGGCGCCCGGAGCATTTTCACATCCGACGGTTCCTTCCGCCCATCCCTACGTGCTGCTCAACTATCAGGGCAAACCCCGCGACGTCATGACCTTGGCGCACGAGCTTGGCCATGGGGTGCATCAGGTGCTGGCGGCGCCCAATGGGGCCCTCATGGCCCCCACGCCGCTCACGCTCGCCGAGACCGCGAGCGTTTTCGGCGAGATGCTCACCTTCAGGAAGCTGCTGGCGAACGTAGACAAGAAGCAGCGCAAGGCCATGCTCGCGGCCAAGGTCGAGGACATGATCAACACGGTTGTCCGACAGATTGCGTTCTATACTTTCGAGCGCAATGTGCATACGGAAAGACGAAGGGGCGAGCTGACTGCGGACCGGCTCAATGCGCTTTGGCTCGAAGTGCAGCATGAAAGCCTCGGCCCCGCGATCGAATGCAAGCCGGGGTACGAGACCTACTGGTCCTACATCCCTCATTTCGTGCACTCACCCTTTTACGTCTATGCTTACGCATTTGGGGATTGTCTCGTGAACTCCCTTTATGCCGTGTATGAACGCGCGAACGAGGGCTTTGCGGAGCGCTATCTGGACATGCTCGCCGCTGGCGGCACCAAGCACCACTCCGAGCTCCTGGCGCCGTTCGGGCTTGATGCGCGGGATCCGGCTTTTTGGGAGGGCGGCCTCGCCGTGATCGAGCGGATGATCACCGAGCTCGAGGCGTTGGACTGACGAGATGGCCGACCGGGAAGCGAACCGTTTCAGCGCGCGCGCCGCGCGGTATGCGCGCGTGGGGGCAAACATGAGCGGCGTGGCTGCCCGGTTTGCAGGCGCGCGTCTGCTTGGGCTCTCGCTCGATCGGAGCAAGAATGCGATCGAGCTTGCCGCCGCGCTGGGTGGGCTCAAGGGGCCCATCATGAAGGTGGCCCAGCTGATGGCCACGATACCGGACGCATTGCCTGCCGAGTATGCGGCGGAGCTCATGAAGCTCCAGAGCGACGCTCCGCCGATGGGCTGGCCATTCGTCAAGCGGCGCATGGCGGCCGAGCTCGGTCCCAACTGGCAGAGCAGATTCAAGCACTTCGAGCATCACCCCGCGGCGGCTGCATCGCTCGGACAGGTGCATCGCGCGAACGCACACGACGGGAGCGAGCTCGCGTGCAAGCTTCAGTATCCCGACATGGAGTCGGCAGTCGAGGCCGACCTGCGCCAGCTCGCTCTTATTTTCGCAATTCATCGGCGCATGGACCCCGTCATCGACACCACCGAGATCGCCAAGGAGATCGGCGCGCGCATCCGCGAAGAGCTCGACTACCGGCGCGAAGCGAGGCACGCGGCGCTTTACCAGAACATGCTGTCCGGGGTTGCTGATATCCGGGTGCCGCAGGTGTGGCCCGAGCTCTCGACGCGGCGTCTTCTCACGCTCGACTGGCTGGAGGGCGACCGGCTGCTCGCGCACAAGACCGACGCGCTCGAAATCCGCAACCGCCTGGGCACCGCGATGTTCATGGCATGGTGGTGGCCGTTCAGCCGGTATGGCGTGATCCATGGCGACCCGCACCTGGGGAATTACACGGTATACCGGGTCAAGGGCTCCCCGTCGGGGATCAATCTGCTGGACTATGGCTGCATTCGGATATTTGCCGCCAAGTTCGTGGGCGGCGTCATCGACCTTTATCACGGGCTCCTGCGCGGAGATGACGATCTCATCGTGCATGCATACGAGACCTGGGGGTTCAAGCGCCTGGGTCGCGAGGTGATCGAGGCGCTCAACATCTGGGCGCGCTTCATTTACGGGCCGCTTCTGGATGATCGGGTGCGCAGCCTGGCTGATGGGGTAAAGCCGTCCGACTATGGCCGGCGCGAGGCTTTTCGCGTGCATCAGGCGCTCAAACAGCGCGGGCCGGTCACCGTGCCGCGCGAGTTCGTGTTCATGGATCGCGCCGCCATTGGACTTGGCGCGGTGTTTCTGCATCTGGGAGCGGAACTCAATTTCCACCGGCTGTTTAATGCAGCCATCGAGGACTTCTCGCTCGCGCGCCTGAGCAATCAGCAAAACTCCGCGCTCGCTGCGGTCGGGCTCGATCAGGTCGCGTGAACGCCTGAAGCGTAGGGCGGGTTGGCGGCCGAGCTCGCCCCAGCGAGATTGGCCCGCGTAACCCGCCGCGGTCCGGGGGGTTACGCCGCCCTACGTTGCCCGGGCGGGCCAACTGAGGTAATTCCACGGCGCTGAGCCAAGCTGGAGGAACGAATGGCCGAGCACGGATCCCTCGAATATGCGACCGCGCAGGGCAACGATCTGCCGGCGCATGAGACGATGTATGAGCGGTTCGTCCATTTGGTGTTCGTCGGTGGCGCCCACGTCGTCAACATCCTCCTGGGTCTCGCGATCGGTGCAGTAGAGGGCCACTGGCTGACGGCTTTCGGAATTTTCGTGATCGCCAGCATCGTGGCGGTGCATGGTTTTATGACGGGGGCGCGGGCGCCCAGCGCGGTCATGGTCGTGCTTTCGCTCCTTGCCCTTGCGCTCGGCTCCGGTGGCGGCGCGCCGGCGCCATAATCTGGCTATCCGAGCCCAGGAGACGGGTGCATGCGCATTGCGGTAGCGCGCGAGCTCGAGCCAGGCGAAACGCGCGTTGCCGCGACTCCGGAAACCGTGAAAAAAATGAAGGCGCTCGGGGCCGACGTTGCGGTCGAGCCGGGCGCCGGCGCGAATGCCGGCATCCCTGACGCAGAATTCACAACCGCAGGCGCGGCTGTCGCCAGCGGCGCCGTCAAAGATGCGGATGTCGTTCTCAAGGTGCGTCGACCCGCACCCTCCGAGCTTTCCGGTTACAAGCGCGGCGCCTTGGTGATCGCGATGATGGACCCTTACGGGCAGGACGCGGCCGTGCGGGACATGGCGAATGCGGGCATTGCTGCCTTCGCCATGGAACTGTTGCCGCGTATCACGCGCGCACAGACAATGGACGTGCTCTCCAGCCAGGCCAATCTCGCCGGTTACCGCGCCATCATCGATGCGGCGGCCGAATATGGTCGCGTCCTGCCGATGATGATGACGGCTGCGGGCACCGTGCCGGCCGCCAGAGTCTTCGTCATGGGGGCAGGGGTTGCCGGGCTGCAGGCCATCGCGACTGCGCGCCGGCTGGGCGCGATTGTCACCGCTACCGATGTCCGGCCGGCCGCCAGGGAGCAGGTCGAGAGCCTCGGCGCCAAGTTCATCGCGGTCGAAGACGAGGAGT
This sequence comes from Xanthobacteraceae bacterium, assembly GCA_036513475.1. Lineage (GTDB taxonomy): Bacteria > Pseudomonadota > Alphaproteobacteria > Rhizobiales > Xanthobacteraceae > VAZQ01. The sequence continues at coordinate 4,170 of DATBYX010000181.1, forward strand.
TCAAGCAGGCGGAGACCGCGGCAGGCTATGCCAAGGAGATGTCGAAGGAGTACCAGGCCAAGCAGGCCGCCCTCGTTGCCGAGCACCTGAAAAAGCAGGACATCGTCATCACGACCGCGCTCATCCCTGGGCGCCCCGCGCCGCGGCTGATCAGCAGAGAGATGGTGCTCTCGATGCGGCCCGGCTCGGTGATCGTCGATCTTGCGGTCGAGCGCGGCGGCAATTGCGAGCTCGCCAAGCCCGGCGACGTGGTGATCGTGAACGACGTCAAGATCCTGGGGCACCTCAACGTGCCCGGCCGTGTGGCGGCATCGGCATCGAGCCTCTACGCCCGCAACCTGTTCGCGTTTCTCGAAGTGCTGGTGGACAAGAAGCAAAAGACCTTGGCGGTGAATTGGGACGACGAGATCATCAAGGCGACCGCGCTCACGCGCGATGGC
>DATBYX010000182.1:0-2346 GCA_036513475.1 Xanthobacteraceae bacterium
GGCGATGAACCACTGCGGCGTGTTGCGAAAGATCACCGGCTTCTTCGAACGCCAGGAATGCGGATATTGGTGCTTGAGCCGTCCGCGCGCAATCAACGTGCCGGCATCGATCAAAGCCTTGATCACCGCCTCGTTGGCATCGCCCTTGTCCCCGTTTTCCGTGAGCACACGTTTACCCGTGAAGCCCGGCGCCTGCTCGGTAAAACGACCATCTTCGTCTACAGTGTACGGGATCGCCGTGCTGATACCGCGCGCAGCGAGCCTGGCGGCGTTCGCCGTCCAGACGTCGAAGTCGTCCCGGCCGTGTCCCGGGGCTGTGTGCACAAACCCGGTGCCTGCATCATCGCTGACATGGTCGCCCGCGAGCAAAGGAACCTCGAAGTCGTAATCGCCCGCGAAGGATTTCAGGGGGTGCTGACAAGAAAGCCTGCCTAGCGCTTCTGCATCAACCGGTTCGAGGCGTTTGAATGCTGTCACCCGCGCTTGCCGGAAGATGTCCACGGCGAGCTTGTCGGCGATCACGAACAGGTCGCCGGGATTTGCCCAGTTCCCGGTTGGGGCATCAACCGTTTGGTAGAGGCCGTATTCGATCCTGGGCGAGAAGCTGATCGCGCGGTTGCCGGGGATAGTCCACGGAGTGGTGGTCCAGATGAGGATCGATGCCGCCGCAAGCTCGGGATGCAAGCCAACCGCAGGTCTGCGCAGCGGAAATTTCACCCAGACCTGATCCGAGACATAATCCTCGTATTCGACCTCCGCTTCGGCGAGTGCCGTCTGCTCCACGACCGACCACATCACCGGCTTCGAACCGCGGTAGAGCGTGCCATTCTCCGCGAACTTCATGAGCTCGCGCGCAATCTGTGCCTCTGCAGCGAAGTCCATCGTCGTGTAGGGATGCGCCCAATCCCCTTCGACCCCAAGGCGCCTGAACTCCTCGCGTTGGACATCGATCCAGTGTGCGGCGAAGGCACGGCACTCGCGGCGAAATTCGATCAGCGGCACGGCATCCTTGTTCTTGCCCTTGGCGCGGTAGTCCTCCTCGATCTTCCATTCGATCGGAAGCCCATGGCAGTCCCAGCCCGGGACGTAATTGGAATCGTGTCCGAGCATCTGCTGCGAGCGGGTCACCACGTCCTTTAGGATCTTATTGAGCGCATGTCCGATATGGATGTTGCCATTGGCATAGGGAGGCCCGTCGTGAAGGATGAATTTGCGCCGGCCGGACGAGGCTGCGCGCAGCTTCCCGTAAATATCGAGCTTCTGCCAGCGTGCGAGGATTTCGGGCTCCTTCTGCGGCAGCCCGGCCCGCATCGGGAAATCAGTCTTGGGCAGAAATAGAGTCTCGCTGTAATCGCGGGGGGCATCGCTCATGACGGTCTACATGAAATCGGGGTAGCGCGTACGAGAGGCAATCCTGACTGCGTCGACGGAGATGCCAGGCGCAGCCGGGCGTCCAATAAGCCGATCAGCCTGGCTTGGAACGGAAGCCTCTGACAGGCGTCCCATCATGACGCGTTCGTAGCAGATCACCTTTCGGGGGAAAAGGCGTGCCCTGCCGAGCAGCCGCCGGAATGAGCGAAGCGTTATCGACTTCGGAGTCGACCCGGAGCCTGGCCCCATGTGATGGACAGGTCCGCACGCCTCTACACCGCCCGTGGGAACTTGACAAATTATGGCGCGTTGAGTTGGTGCTTGGGCCGCAAGGCGCGAATGCGAAGGCCGATCACGCCATTTGCATCCCGCTCTGTCGAAAATCCGGGCGGTCAGCACCCGTGGCGACAACACAACCAGTAATCCCGACAAAAGACGACGAGAGCCCTGACACGCTGGTGAACATCTGGGCGCCAGCCGCGCAGATAGCGACTGTCGGGATCTTCATCATGCTGCTGGGCATTTGCCTCTACGTGTGTCGCCCGCTTCTCGTGCCGATTGTCGCAGCGGTCGTGATCGGGGTTACGCTTGCGCCTGTCGTCAAGATCGCCGCACGTCGCGGCGTGCCGCCCTGGCTGACTGCAGGTGCCATCGGTGTCACCGCGTTGGTAGCCGCCGCGATCGGAGTGACCTTTCTCGCCAACCCCGTCACGAGTTGGATCGCTCGGGCGCCGGAGATCGGCGCCATTCTGCGGGAGAAGCTCTATTGGTTGGGTCGGCCGCTGGCCGCCATCCGCGAGGTCCAGGAGAGCTTTCTGCCTGCGACCGGGACGGCAATTGCGGTCGAACCCTCGCAATTGGGCATTGTCACGCCAGTACTCGCATTCGTCACACCGGCGGTCGCGGAACTGGTGTTGTTTTTCGTTGTCTTGATTTTCTTTCTCGCGGCGCAAATGGATTTCCGCAGATACATGG
>DATBYX010000183.1:0-4581 GCA_036513475.1 Xanthobacteraceae bacterium
GGGCTTGGCAAGTGGCGGCAATGGTTGGGGATCGAGAGTACCCTTGTCCTGCGCGCATGCCGGACAGGCCGCAAAATATGCAACGGCGCACAATGCAAGAGCGGCGCGCGACCCGAAGCCGCGGCACAATCCGGCTGTGCCCGACCTGACGCTCATCGACACGCTCCCCTTCCAGCTCTCGAGGACCTTCTTCCATCGGAAAGAGGCATGCAACCATGTCGCCTGCAATCGCTCGCGCTCACGCTTTGTAGCGCGGCATGAGCTCAGCCGCGTTTCCTCTCTCGATCTCCTGCAACTCCGTCGGAGTGAACAAACCTACTTCGCGCAGGCCGGCCGCTGTGTCTCGGGCTGTCAGGAAGGGGAAATCGGTTCCAAAAAGGATTTGCGTGGGTTGCACCAGCTTGGTGAGAGATGCCAGCGGATGAATGGTCATTGCGTTGGCGGTGTCGTAATAGAAGCGCTCGAGATAGTAGGCAGGGCCCTTCGGCAGCCGTGACTGCAAATCCTTGCGGGCGGCAAAGTAATAAGTGAAGCGTTGCATCAGGAAGGGCGCCGTGCCGCCCGCGTGCGAGAAAATCCATCTGATGCTGGGGAACTGTTCCGCCGAGCCGCTGAACAGCAGGCTTGCAATGGTGCGGGTGGTATCCGTGCCCAGCTCGATGAGAGGCTCAAAGACGTCCGGCACCAGGTTGCGACAGCATTCGTTCCGAAATGGGTGCGTGTAGATCACGGCCTTGCGCCCGTCGAGCTCCTGTAGCACCGGCCTGAACATCGGGTCGCCGAGAAACTTTCCCTGATAGTCAGTCATCATGCAGATGCCGTCCATCTTCAGCGTGTCGAGCGCATATTCGATTTCACGCAACGAGCCCTCCACGTCGGGCAGGGGCACGGTCGCGAACATCCCGAAACGGCCCGGGTAGTCGGAAATAAGCTTGGCCGCAAAGTCGTTTGTCTCGCGCGCGAGCTTGCGTGCCGAATCGTAGTTGCCAAAAAATACGCTTGGCTCGCTTATGGACAGAATTGCCGTGGCCACCCCGCCTTTATCCATGTCATCGAGTGATTGCGCCACGGTCCATTTCATGAGTGGAACCTGGCCGGTTCTCCGTCCGCTGATCTCGGCAATGAACCCCGGAGACGAGACATGATGGTGGACATCGATGCGGAACGGCTTGCCTGCGGGGAGCGCCGCCTGTGCGCACGCTGGCTCGCTCGCGAGCGCAATGCCGAGGCCGAATGCCGTCGCTGCGGAGCCACCGAGAAGTTGCCGCCGCGTGCAGCTCGCAGCTTCTGAATGGACCAAATGACGTTCACGGCCGTTGGAGTGGCTGCCAAGGCCGACCTTCATGACACATCTCCGTATCTGCGGCGCAAAGTGAACCACGCGGGCAGCGCCTGGACAAGTTGATCTCCGAGTTCCCTGCGCCGAGCATGCTCTCTCTGCACCTGCGATCTGATCACGGCGGTATGGTGGGGACCCGAATGCTGAGGGGATTGCGCGTTAGCTGGGCGGGCGAGCTCGGAGAAACAGCCATGTCAAACGGAGCAATGACAAGGTAAGCCTCTCATTGGGAGCCTCTCATTGGGAGTGGTCGCGTCGCCGGGACTGCCGTATGTAAACCAGCAGGGCCAAAATGTTGGCAGCATTAAGCCGCGTTATCGTACTGCGGCGCAGCGGTATCCGCGAATCGCACCCATCGCCTCCCCAGTCCTGCTGCAATTTTGATCAAATCCCTGAGCATAGTGTCCCCGTGGATCGTACTGACCAGCACGACCAGGGACCGTGGAAATGACCATGACGAGCTCTGAGATCCAGTGGGTTGCCCGCGTGATGCACACCATCAGCTACGTGGCGTTCATGGAGTCATGCGACACTGTGGCCGGGACGCTGCAAAAAGGCGCGGGAGAAGAAGTCATACGCGCCGCCCAAACCTTCCTCGAAAGCTTGGAGCGGGGGCATGCTGATAGCGTAACGACCAGATCGCTCGATGCTTCCAACGACATGTCCAAGAGAAATGCCACTGCCTAACCGCGTCCCGTTAGTTTCTGTTTAAGCCGCCTGAGGCGCGATCAGCAGGAAGACCCCAACGAATAAGACCGGGCTGAAGAGGCTCGGCGCTAAAGATGCGCTCAGGCCCCCCGCTCATCGCAACTTCTGGCGGCTGTCCACGTCGATGTCGCTGCGCTTCAAGAGATAATCGAGGCCGCCCACGCGGAACCAGCGGTAGCCGTAGGCCTCGATCAGGAGATGATGCTTCCCGTCCTCGCCCGCGCGGCTGTGAGCATCGCTGAGCAGATTGACCAGAAGCTGCGAGCCGCCTTCGTCCCGTCCAAGCGAAACGCTTACCTCATGCGGCTTGTCATCGAGGTTGTGCACGAACAGCACGGAATTGTTGCGCCAGTCATAGCGCAAGACCAGCACCGCACGGTCGGCTATGTCGATTGCCTCGAAATCCCCCCAGCCTACTTCCGGAACTTCCTTGCGCATGCGAATGATGCGCTCGGTCCAGTTGAGCATCGAGTTCGGGTCGCGCCGCTGCGCCGCGGCATTGACATGCTGGTATCCGAACGCGCCATTGTCGATAACGGGGACAACGGGCTTGTCGCTTCTGGTAAAGCCGGCGTGCGGCTCGGTTGACCACTGCATCGGCGTGCGCGCGCAAGCCCGCTCCGGCAGCTCGAGATTGTCTCCCATGCCAAGCTCGTCTCCATAGCGGATGACCGGGGTCCCTGGCAGAGTGAACATCAGGCTGTACGCCAGCTCGAGGCGCCGCCGGTCACCGTTGAGCATCGGCGCGAGACGCCGGCGGATGCCGCGATCATAGAGCTGCATCTCCTTCGATGGGCCGAACGCGTCGAATACCTTCTGGCGCTGCTGTTGGGTAAGGCGGCCGAGATCGAGCTCATCATGATTGCGCAAGAACATTCCCCACTGCGCGGTGGCCGGTCGCGGCCGCGTGGCATAAAGGGCCTTGATCAGAAGCCGGCAATCGGCAGAAGCCAGTGCGTAGAACAAAGCTTGATTGACCTGAAAGTTGAACATCATATGCATGCGATCGCCTGCATCGCCGAAATACTCCATGTCGGTTTTTGGCAGCACGTTGGCTTCCGCCAGAATAATCGCGTCGCCTTCCCGCCACTGCAGAAACTCGCGAAACAGGCGCAAGATGTCATATTGCTCGACGGGCCTTCTGACGTTTGCTCCCTTTTTGGAGATAACGAAGGGAACCGCGTCCATCCGAAAGCCAGACACGCCGAGCTGGAGCCAAAAGCCCATGATTTTCAGAATCTCGGCCTGCACCTTGGGATGCGGCGTGTTGAGGTCGGGCTGGAAATCATAGAATCGATGAAAATACCAGGCCTTCGCTTCCCGGTCGTAGCTCCAGGTTGATTTCTGCACGCCGGGAAACACCATACCCTTTGCCGCATCGGGTGGCTTTCGCTCCGACCAGACATACCAGTCGCGAAATGGGGAATTCGGATCGGAGCGCGCAGCGCGAAAACAGGGATGCTGATCGGATGTGTGATTCACGACCAGGTCGATCAGCACCCGAATGCCGCGCTGTTTCGCGGCATGGGTGAATTCGACAAAATCGCCCAGGGTGCCGTACGCGGGGTTGACGCCGTAGTAATCGGCGATGTCGTACCCGTCGTCCCTGCCCGGAGATGGCTGGAATGGCATCAGCCACACCGCGGTCACGCCGAGCCCGTGCAGATAGTCGAGCCGCCGCATCAGCCCTTGAAAGTCACCGACGCCGTCGGCGTTCGCGTCCATGTAGGTCGCGACCGAGAGGCAATAGACGATCGAGTTCTTGTACCAGAGATCGTTGATCATCGGCCCCGTCAGTCCGGAGCTGGAATCGAGAGCATGTCATTGACGACAAGGCCGCCGGATCATAGTCCGGCGGCCTTGTATGAGTTCCAACTGATCAGATGCTCAAGGCGTGTTCCTCAGCCAGGTATCGATCTCGCGCTCGGCTTGATCCTTCGCGTAGCCGCACCGCTGCTGAAGCCGGCCGGAGAGCTCGGTGCGCTTGCCCTTGACGACCTCCAGATCGTCGTTCGTAAGCTTGCCCCACTGCTGCTGCACCTTGCCTTGGAATTCCTTCCAGTTGCCTTCAACGCGATCCCAATTCATCGCTTCACTCCTCTAGGCTCGAGTACGCTAAAGGGAAACCCAAGTAGCGCTCCCTGGTTCCCTCGAAACTATTGGAACGCCGACACGACGAGATCAGGAGCAATTCGTCCGGTGCGGCGCCGGAACGCGGAGACTTGTAGTCGCGGCGGTATCAGGGGCTCCCCTGCACCGAGGAATTTTCCCAGGTGAATTACCGCGATGAAGAGGGATCGGGTCTGAAACTAAGCGTAGCCAGGAGAGTTCCAGTCTTTGGCCGCGAGCCTGGGGCGCTGTCACGCAGGCCTGGTCGGTGGCGAAGCCAGTCCCGCACTACCAAAAAGAGCCTTTTTGTGACGGCCGGCACATACAAATCCCTCCGGTTCGCTACCCTTGCATCATCGAAGAGCGATGGTTCGCTCAGTGCCAACGAGCGGGTGATGACATGAGCGCAATGATCCACATCGACG
>DATBYX010000184.1:0-3185 GCA_036513475.1 Xanthobacteraceae bacterium
GCAAGCGTGCCGGACCGATGCCGGCCGTGGGGTCATCGGTTGTTCTTGGGCTTTCCATGTTCAAGGGCCTCCGACAGGCCGATCAGCACTCCGCTTACGAGCGTGGCATAATTCTGCGTGAGGGCGTGCATGACCTTGAAACCAGCCTCGCGCGACGAACGCATGGCAGCCTGCACTTCCCGTGCGTGGGCACTGAGTGTCTCCTTCACCTGCGCGCCTGTTTCGGTTCCCCCGCGCGGGATATTGTCGAGAATGGATTTCCATTGCTCTTTGGTGCGGCCGCTCGCGTCCTGGGCGGCTTGCTTGACGCCGTCGAGGAACTTTTCTTCAAACGCCTCGAGTTCCTTGAGTCCCTTTTTCACGCTCGAGTCCTCGAAGCTCGCGCCGCCTTCGGTCAGTTTCTGCAGTGCGACCTCGTTGGCTTCGACTACCTTGAGTAGGGCCTCATCCATCCCCGCGAGCGCGTCAGAGAGGGTTTTTTCCACATCGATCTTGCTGTCTCCAACACCAACGTTAACGCCTTCAGTGACCTTGCGCACCACACTATTGATTTGCTTCAAGCTCAGTTCGCGCATCTGCAACGCCTGAAGCGTGAGGTCGCGAATGGTGGTGCGTATCTGTTTGTGCTGCTTCACCGCTTCGGCGGCCATCGACTTGAGCATCTCATCCGGATTGATCGTGGGGGTTTTCATCTGATATCTCCTGCCTACTCCTGACATTCAGCCCTAGAGAGCGTCCGCTATTGCATGTGTTGGCCGCCGTTGATCGCTATATTGGCGCCGGTCACGAACGCCGCCTCGTCCGAGCACAGGTAGATGATAAGACCTGCAATTTCTTCGGGCTCGCCGAGGCGTCCGAGCGGGATTTGCGGCAGGATCTTGGCATCGAGCACGTCTTTCGGGATCGCCATCACCATCTTGGTGCCGATGTAGCCGGGCGAGATGGTGTTGACGGTAACCCCTTTGCGCGCAACCTCAAGCGCCAATGCCTTGGTGAAGCCGTGCATACCGGCCTTCGCGGCTGAGTAGTTGGTTTGCCCGAACGCACCCTTCGAGCCGTTCACCGAGGATACGTTGATGACGCGGCCCCAGCCGCGGTCGAGCATGCCGTCCATGACCTGTTTGGTCATGTTGAAGACCGAGTCGAGGTTGGTGCGAATGACCGAATCCCAATCGCCCTTGGTCATCTTCTTGAACGTGGTGTCGCGGGTTATGCCCGCGTTGTTGACCAGAATGTCGATGGGTCCGACCTCTTTGGCAACTCGTACGACGCACTCCTTGCAGGATTCGAAGTCGGCGACATCGACCGGGTAGGCGCTGAATTCACGACCGTTGGCCTTGTGCTCGGCGAGCCATTCTTTGGTTTTCGTGTTGCCGGGCGAATGGGTCACCACGACCCGGTAGCCGGCAGCATGCATTTTCGTGCTGATTGAATCGCCAAGCCCGCCCATTCCGCCCGTGATGACTGCAACGCGCATGAATATCCTCCCTCTCTTATTGCCGAAGTCACTTGGTCACGAACCTGGATCAGCGTTCGACGGCAAGCGCAACGCCCATCCCGCCGCCGATGCACAATGTCGCCAGGCCGCGCTTTGCATCGCGCTTCTGCATCTCGTGCAGCAGCGTCACGAGAATGCGGGCGCCAGAAGCGCCGATCGGGTGACCGATCGCGATGGCGCCGCCGTTGACGTTCACGATGCCGGTATTCCATCCCATGTCCTTGTTGACGGCGATCGCCTGCGCGGCGAACGCCTCGTTTGCCTCGATGAGATCGAGATCGGCGATTTTCCAGCCGGCTTTTTCGAGCGCCCTGCGAGAGGCTGGGATCGGCCCCGTGCCCATGATTTTTGGATCGACGCCGGCTGTTGCCCACGATGTGATGCGTGCGAGCGGCGTGAGACCCCGGCGTTCGGCCTCCGACACGCTCATGACGACGAGCGCAGCGGCTCCGTCGTTGAGGCCCGACGCGTTGCCGGCCGTGACCGTGCCGTCCTTGGAAAAGGCCGGCTTGAGCTTGGATACGGCATCGAGCGTCGTTCCCGGGCGGATATACTCGTCCTGATCGACCACGATGTCACCCTTGCGCGACGGCACCGTTACAGGCACGATCTCATCCTTGAAGCGGCCGGATTTCTGAGCCGCTTCGGCCTTGTTCTGGGAAGCGACCGCGAACTTATCCTGCGCCTCGCGGCTGATCTGCCATTTCTGCGCAACGTTCTCCGCCGTCGTGCCCATGTGATATCCGTGAAATGCGTCCCACAGGCCGTCCTTGATCATGGAGTCGACAAGTTTCACGTCGCCCATCTTGGTGCCCGCACGCATGTGGGCCACATGCGGTGAAAGCGACATCGACTCCTGACCGCCTGCAACGATGATGTTGGCGTCTCCGCTCGCGACGTGCAGCATACCGAGCGCCACCGCGCGCAAACCAGAGCCGCACACCTGATTGAGGCTCCAGGCAGTCTTGTCCTGCGGAACACCTGCCTTCATCGCAGCCTGACGAGCTGGGTTCTGACCCTGCCCAGCGGTGAGCACTTGGCCGAGAATGATCTCGTCCACTTCGCCCGGTTCGACCTTGGCGCGTTGGAGCGCAGCCTTGATGGCGACCGCACCGAGGTCATGCGCGGGTGTATCAGTGAATGCGCCACTGAATGATCCTACCGGCGTTCTGGCAGCGGACGCGATAACAATGTCCGTCATGGCTTCGCTCTCCTTCTATGGTCGCGCACGAATTCGATCGCAAACGGCTCAGGCGGTGCGTGCCGTGACGTAACGGCCCGGCGCCGGCTCGATCTCCGAAAACTCTGCATTGCCGAGGGTCGCGCGTGCTGGGACCTGCTCACCGGCTTGGGTTCGCAGCCACGCCTGCCAATCCGTCCACCAACTCCCAGGTATTTCGCGCGCGGACTCCAGCCAGCGCTCTGGCTGCTTGCCCAACTCGCCGTCGATCCAGAAATTGCGCTTGTTGCGCGATGCCGGATTGATGACGCCCGCAATGTGTCCGCTCGCCGCGAGCGTGAAACGGATGTCGCCCGAAACCATTCCGGTGGTGCAGTAGGCAGTCTGCCAGGGAACGATGTGGTCCTCGCGGCTTGCAAGCACGTAGGTGGGAACGTCGATCTGCATGAAATCGATCGGGACCTCGCACTGCGTGGTCTTTCCGGGGATGCGCAAGTTGTTTTCGAG
>DATBYX010000185.1:0-5957 GCA_036513475.1 Xanthobacteraceae bacterium
CGAGCTTGGCCAGCACCGAGCCGTCCCTCTGCGAGTTGAAATAGAGCCGGTTGGCGGTGACCAGGCCGCCCGCACCGGGATTGCTCTGCACGATTATGGTTGGGCCGCCCGGAATGAAACGGGGCAGATGTCGCGCCACCACGCGCGCCGAGATATCGTTGATCCCGCCGGGGGAAGTACCGACCAGCATGGTCAGGGCGTGGCCTTTAAAGAATTGCTCGCCCGATTGCGCGCGCGCCGCGTCCCCGAGCAACAGCGCGAGCAACAGCCCGCATGCGGCGACCACGCCCGCGTGTCCCGGGCGCAGTGCAGCATGAGCAGCGCATGTACGTTCTATTCCATCTACGCCCACCGTGACTGCGCTGCTCATGATGCGCTGCAGAACCGGGAGCGCACAAAGCTCTGGCGCTTTCCCGCTCGACGTTTGTGGTGGTCCCGGATCAGCGGTGCACCGCTTCGCGCCCTCACATCCGGAAGTTATGAAACCGCCGGTGTATGCGCTCGCGCTGCGCCGCATCCGGGGCACGCCACTCACGGCAGCGCGGCGAGCAGATGGCCAAAGCCCTGCCGCGGTTCGCGCACGTGCAGGCGCTTCTGGATTTCCCAGACGCGCGCAGTCACGGGATGCACGACCGGCACCTGCAAGTCGCGTTCGAGCGTCTCGATGATATCCAGGGTGCGCCAGCCGGACCCGAGCATGTAGATCGCATCCGCGCCTTTCGATTTTAGAAAATTACGCTTGATGTGGGCATAGACCTGATGGCTCGAGAGCTCCTGCACCTTCTCAAACGGCACCTCGATGCCTTCCATGGCGCGCACGGCAAATCCGGCGTCGCGGAAATATCTGGCGAAAATCGTGTTGAGCTTCGGCGGGAAATAGGTCGCGCCGAAGATGGTTTTGGCTTTCAACGTCCGCAAGGCATTCACGTGGTTCTGCGCCACGCTCATGATCGGGGTTCGGTATTTCTTTTCCCACCTCTTGATGATCTCGGCCTCGCGGCGGTGCCCCTGGACCATGAAGGGCGGTGCGCCATGGGGGTGGATGAGATCGCAGCCCGCCTCGGCCAATACGGCAATGAGCTTCTCGTAATGCGGCATCATCGAGCGGAATTCATCCTGCGTGCCGCTGCGGATATTGAGGAACAGCGGGATGAGGCCGATGCCTTCCGGGAGCAGGCGAATGACCTCTTCGGTCACGCCGGGGCGCATGGTGGGGTTGATCATGCCCACCACGCCGCGCCAGCTGGAGAATGCCATCAGGTGTTGCCGTAATCTTTTCGCGCTGCGTCTTGCGATACGTATCCCTCGGCAACGTCGCGGGCAAGCGCGGCTTCCTCGCGCGCGCCGGGCTCTCCATATCCGCCGCCACCCGCGCTTTGCAGGAGGAAGCGTTCTCCCGCGTGCATCTCATAGCGGCCCGACGACGGCGGCTCCTGTTCCTCGGCGCTGCCGACTCTGATCACAAAGCGCGCGCCCTGTCCGGCTTTGCCTCCGGCAAGACCGGCCGGAGGAAAGCGGCTCTTGTCATAGCGGCGCACGACAGTCGCATTCTCCAGCAATTCGTATTCGCGCGCCACGCTCAAGCCGCCGCGCCATTGCCCCGCCCCGCCGGAATCCGCAAGGACATCAAAGCGGATGATGCGACACGGAAATTCAGATTCCAGGATCTCGATGGGCGTGATGTGCAGGTTGCTCAGATGCGTCGCGGTGCCGGACGTGCCGTCATGGCCCATCCCCCCGCCGTAGGCGGAACCCATGATCTCGTACTGCATGCTCGACTGTCCCGTCCGCGCCTTGGACCATGCAATGGTGAGCGCGCTCGATGAGCCGGAATGCGCGATAGCGCGTGCCGGATTGAAGACCGCCAGGGCTTCCAGGATGATATCGACCAGCTTCAGATTGACCATCTGATAATTGGAGACGGGAGATGGCGGCTCGGCATTAGTTACGGTGCGCGGTGCAAAGACGAGCCGCACCGCCTCGCGCATGCCGTCATTGAAATGCAGGTCCGGGCCAAGGCAGCCGATCAGGGCATAGAACACGCACGCCTCGACCATTGAGGGCCGCAGGTTCACCGGGCCTTTCGCCTGCGGATCGCTGTTGGAGAAATCGAAGCTCGCTGTGCCGTCCTTGATCGCGATCCGCACCGCCAGCTTGACGGGCTTGTCCACGACGACTCCGTCACTGTCGAGGAAACCTTCCGCCGCTGCTTCCCCGGCGGGCAGCCTGGCGATCGCGACGCGCAACTCGTCGGCCGCCCCCTTGAGGATGGCCGCAAAAACCTGCGTGACGGTGCGCGACCCGAAGCGCTCGCACAGGTCCTTGATCCGCTGCGCTCCCATTTCGGTCGCTGCGATCTGCGCGTGGATGTCGCCGCGCATCAGCGCAGGCTCCCTGCTGTTGGCAAGAATGATGCGCTCGATATCCATCTGTGCGGTGCCGGCGGCCACGATCTTGATCGGCGGCAACAGCAGGCCCTCCTGGAACATCTCTGTCGCGTTCGCAGAAGTAGAGCCGGCGACCGCACCGCCGACGTCAGCCTTGTGTGCGATCGAGGCGGCAAACGCCGCGATTTCGCCCTCGGCAAAAACCGGGGCCACGAATGCCATGTCGGAGACGTGGGGCAGCCCGCCCTCGTACGGGTGGTTGGAGACGAAGACGTCGCCCTCCTCGATACCATTGTCCTTCGCGTAAACCTCGATGATGCGGCCTACGAGATGGCGATAGACCGGCGCATGGAAGAACATCGGCGGTGGGACGATGAGGCGTCCGGTCCGGTCGAGAATGACGCAGCTGAAATCCCGGGATTCGCGGATGATGGTGGAGTAGCCCGAACGGTAGAAATGATAATGCATCTCCTCGACGAGGCTTGCGACCTTGTTGCGGATGATCCCGATGGTGATCGCGTCCATGCTCAGGTCGCCGTGAGGATCAGATTGCGATAAGCATCGACGTGACCGCGCCAACCCAGTGGCACGACTGTGGTCGCATCGAATTGCTCGACCACAGCCGGGCCGTCGAGCATGGCGCCGATGGGAAGACGCGCGCGATCGTAGAGGGTCGCCTGCACTGTGGCGCCAAAAAACCAAACCGAACGCTTTCCTTTAACCGCATGCTCGGCGCGCTGCTCGGAGGCCGCCGGCGCGGCCTTGCGCGGCTCGTATTTCGGGACTGGAAGGCGCAGCCGCAGCCGATAGCTCACCACTTCCACCGGCCGCTCTCTGGCCGCGTGCCCATGCAGCTCGGCATGGCGGGTATCGAAGCGCTCTCGTATGGCGGAGAGTGTCGCCGGGGCGATCTCCCCCTCGAGCAAACCGGCGAGCGGTATGCGCAGCTCATACCCCTGGCCGCTGTAGCGCAGGTCGAGCTCGCGCGCGAAGCTGCCCGCGCGTGAGTCCATGCCCTCGGCATCAAGCTCGCCGCGTGCCTTTTTTTCCAGCTCCTGGAAAATCTGCTCGGCATGCGCGGCGCTTAACTCGGCAAGCGGGCGGAGCTCCGAACGCATGTAGTCGTGCACCACATCGGTACAGAGGAGGCCAAGCGCCGAGAATGCGCCGGGTTGCGGCGGAACCAGAATACGCCGCATGCCCAGCTCGGATGCGACCGCCGCGGCGTGCACGCCGCCGGCTCCGCCGAACGGCAACAGCGTGAACGCCGAAAGGTCCACACCCCGCTTGGCCGCAAAGACGCGGACTGCATCGGCCATGCGCATGTCCACGATGCGCTGGATGCCGACAGCCGCCGCCATGACGTCCATGCGCAGGGGATCGGCGACGTCCCGCTTGAGAGCAGCATGCGCGGCTTCGACATCCAACGTCTGGGCGCCGCCGAGGAAATAGCCCGGATTGAGATAGCCGCAGACGAGATCGGCATCGGTCACCGTCGGTCGCGTACCGCCACGGCCGTAGCACGCCGGGCCTGGATCCGCCCCGGCGCTCTGCGGTCCGACAGTGAGAACGCCACTTCCGTCGATCCAGGCGATCGAGCCGCCGCCCGCTGAAATCGTGGTCATGTCGAGCGCGGGGACATCGACCTGGCGCCGGGCGATCACCGCTTCGGTCACTTCCAGCGGCGCGCCGCCTTCGATGCAGGCGATGTCGGCGCTGGTGCCGCCCATGTCGAGCGTGACCAGGCCGATCCGCGCATCTTCGCGGGCGAGATAGGCGCTCGCCTGCGCGCCCGCGGCAGGACCTGAAAACAGCGTGTGCACGGTGCGCCCGCCCGCGATCGCAGCGGAGAATGGCATCACGCCGCCGTTCGACTGCATCAGGAAACGTTGCCGCGTTTGCAGGCCGGCCGCATCCAACCCCGCGTTGAGGTCGGCGACGTAGCGCACCATCACGGGCTCGAGATAGGCGTTGAGCAATGTCGTCGAGAGCCGCGGCCATTCCCGAATGCGCGGCAGCACCTCGCTCGATAGCGAGACGTGGATGCCGGGACATTCCTGGCGGAGCAGCGCGCGTGTCTGTTGCTCGTGCGCAGGGTTCATGAACGAGAACAGGTAACAGACGGCGATTGATTCGACCCCGGCAGCCTTGAGCTCGCGTGCGGCCTGCCGCACGGCTGTCTGGTCCAACGCGAGGAGCACGTTGCCTGCGTAGTCGCAGCGCTCGGGGATTTCCCGCGTCAGACTTTGCGGGGCGATGGGCGCGGGCTTCGCATGGAAATATTCGAACAGATTGCCGTCGCGTGCCTGGTTCTGCACCTCCTGCACGGCGCGAAAGCCCTTGGTGATGAGGAGCCCAACTTTGGCTCCGCGCATTTCCAGGAGCGCGTTGGTGGTGATCGTCGTGCCGTGGGAGAAGAAGCCGATTTCCGTGGGCGGGATGCCTCTGGCGATGAATCTCGCCACTCCAGCAAGAACCCCATCCGCGGGGTTCTTCGGCGTGCTTGCGACTTTGTCGACGAGGAGATCCCCGCTTGCGCTATCGAGCAGCACCAGATCGGTATGGGTGCCCCCAACATCCACGCCGAGCCGGTAGCGCGCACTCACGAGCCTGTGTGTCCCGGATGCGGTGCAGCGCGAGCGCAAACACAAGCCCTTCCATGATCTCCGGACGTGCGTGCGCGAAGCGGTGCGCCGCTGATCCGGGACCGCGCGAGGGTCGGGACTGCTTGGCGTCGGAGCCTTGGGCGATCCCGGGTCTGCAGCGCATCATGAGCAGCGCAGTCAACAGAACGCTCAATGCATTGAGCGAACATTGCGCTGCTCACGCTGCACTGCGCCCGGGACACGCCCCGCACTACTCATCGCGGTTGAGATGATAGTCCGCAGTCGGGGGCGGGCCCCAACCGGCGAGCGCGCGGCTCTCCCGGCTCCAGACCTTGGGCCGCTGCGGACGATCCGCATGCCAGGGCCGCGGATCAAAATAGCCGAGCTCCTCGTCGAGGATCTGATCGAGCTCGGCGAAGAACTCGATGACGTGCTGATCCGGATTGCGGTGGTAGATGGATACGTTGTGGCCGGGGCCATGGCGCAACGGTCCCCAGATGATCGGGATGTGATGATGCGAGAGCACGTCGCAGCCCTGCTCGACCGCGGAGAAGTCGCGGACCTCGAAGGCGATATGGTGCATCCGGGTTCGCTTGCCGCGCAGGAAATTCACGCTGTGATGATCGGGGTTGCAGCGCATGAACACGAAGAAATCCCCGTTCCAGTCCGATACGCGAAATCCCATCACGCGCTCATAGAAATCGCAGGTCTGCTGGACATCCGGCACGACGAACGCGCAGTGGCCAAGCTTGATCGGACCGATCCCTACCACTTGCTGGTTGGGCGTCAGATAGCTCCACTCGGAGAACACCTCGATGCTGGTTCCCTTGTTGTCCTCGAATGCGAGGAGCTTGGGCGTACCCGGCAGGTGATCGCGGCGAACCTCACACTTGATGCCTTCCTCCGACAGCGACCGCGCGAGCTCGTTGAAATCCGAATGCGGCGCGACCTCGAAGGCGAGCTT
>DATBYX010000186.1:0-10992 GCA_036513475.1 Xanthobacteraceae bacterium
GGGAACCCGGTATTGATGGCAAGGTAGTAGTTGGAATTCGGATTCATCAGGCTGGGCGTGATCGGATAAAAGCCCTCGGGGGCTTGCCGATCACCCTGCGCAATCTTCGGCCCCAAGTCGCCCGACCACCGGCAGATGGGATAGGTCCGCAGCAGCGCGAAGCGGCCGGTCTTGTCGACTTTCCAGACTTCCAGCTCCGATTCTTCCTTGAAGATCCGCACCAGGATGGGCGATTCCTTCGCCATGTTGCGGCTCTCGAGATCCGCAACCATGCGCTCGGACAGCGGCTGCATGTGGCGCCCGTTCACAGCAACAGTGCTCTCCGAGTTGCACCCGGCAAGCGCAACGGCAGCCGCAATCGCGATCGAGGCGAAAAGCAAGCGCAATACAGGTTGACTATGCAAAGCACCCCCCGACCGACAGGCTTCCCCAAGCCTCCCCCCGGCCGACGCTAGTGGGCTTCTCACCGGCCAGAGCTTAGGGGAGCACCCCTAGCCCCAGACTTGGGAAACAAGAGGGCAAGGTCGCACTAATCACAACAGTCAGGTATCTTTGGAAAACAAAGCCTTATCCGGTGTATGCGCAGCCGGTTGACGGTAGCTGAGTGCCTTGCCCCTCCTCAAAGCTGAGGCAGGTAGCGCGGCAACTCGCGCTCGAATTCCGGGAAGTAGCCTGAGATCACCGCCACATCGAAGCGCCGCAGGATCGATTCCTTGGGTTCGCGGTCGAGCAGGAAGCGAAATGCCGCTTCAAGGCAGCGCTCCGGGGTGTGCCTGCCAGCGCTCAGCCGAGTACAGGCAGCCTGCGACATCGAGACCTGATGCCGGGTCTCGCCCTTTCCTTCGCGCACGATGACCTCGAATTCGAGCGGGTCATCGCCTCCGGTGCGGGTCACCTCGATCATTGTCGGTCAGCGGCTTCTTGCAGTAGAAGAAATAAGGGGGCATCCGAGCTTGCCCATCACAGGGTCCGAACGTCTTCATCGCGCACTGCCGCGGGCAACGCCCTGAGCAGCGCATCCGCAACGGGACCAGAATACAATACCTGTGTAAGCTCGCAAAAAAAATAAAACGCTGAGAACAGGGGAGGGAGGAAGCGATGTGGAGCCAAGTCTACTACCCGTTCAACAACAGCGCGCTATCGACGATCTTCGCCGCCCTGCCGGTCGTGACGCTGCTGGTGCTGATCGCATCCAACAAGGTGAAGGCGCATATCGCCGCCATCATCGCGCTGATTGTTGCCAACCTCCTCGCGATCTTCGTGTTCACGATGCCCGCCGGGATGTCCTTGCGCGCGACCGTGCTCGGCGCAGTGACCGGCTTTTTCCCGATCGGCTGGATCGTGCTGAACGTCATTTTCCTCTATCGGCTGACGGTGGAGAAGGGCGTCTTCGAGACCCTGCAGACGACGATCGGTGGGGTGACCACGGATCGCAGGTTGCAGCTTCTGTTGATCGCCTTTGCATTCGGCGCCTTCTTTGAAGGCGCGTCCGGCTTTGGCACTCCGGTGGCGGTGACGGGCGCCATTCTCATCGGCCTTGGCTTCTCGCCGCTTGCCGCGTCCGGCCTTTCGCTCATCGCCAACACCGCGCCCGTCGCCTATGGGGCCCTCGGCACCCCGATTGCCGGCCTCGCCAGCGTCACCGGGCTCGACCCGTTCCTGCTGGGAGCGATGGTCGGACGGCAACTCCCGTTCTTCTCTCTGATAGTGCCGTTCTGGCTGATTTGGGCCTTCGCCGGCTGGCGCGGAATGATGGAGATCTGGCCGGCTATTCTGGTCACGGGCGTTTCGTTCGCCGTGCCGCAGTTCTTGATCTCCAACTTCGTCAATCCATGGATCGTCGATATCGGCGCCTCGCTCATCTCGATGGCGTGCCTGGTGCTGTTTCTCAGAGTCTGGGCACCGCAGAAGCTGTGGACATCGCCGGCGTTGCGCAGCCACGACGCTTCCGCCCTCGCGCAGCCGGCGCCCAAACGGGCCGGCCCGAAGCCCACCACCGCCCAGGTCTGGATGTCGCTCCTGCCTTGGATCATCGTTTGCGTGATCCTGCTTCTCTGGGGAACAAATTGGTTCAAGGCGCAAGTCAATCCATGGGCGACCTGGAACTATCCTGTTCCCGACCTGCACAACATGATCAGCAAAGTGCCGCCCATCGTCGCGCGCCCGACGCCCGAAGGCGCGGTGTTCAGCTTCACCTGGCTTTCCTATACCGGCTCGGGAATGCTGATTGCGGCCATCATCTCGGGTCTGCTGATGGGATTCTCGCCCGTGGCGCTGGTCGGCGCTTACGGCCGCACGATCAAGGTCTGCGCTTATTCGCTGGTCACCATCTCGGCGATGCTCGCGATCGGAACCTTGACCAGGCTCTCCGGCATTGACGCCACGCTCGGGCTGGCCTTCGCTGCCACCGGCGTGCTCTATCCCTTCTTCGGTACGCTGCTCGGCTGGCTCGGCGTCGCGCTGACCGGCTCGGATACGGCGTCAAACATCCTGTTCGGCAACCTGCAGAAGATCACGTCCGAACAACTTGGCCTGTCGCCGATCCTGATGGGCGCAGCAAATTCCTCGGGCGGCGTCATGAGCAAGATGATCGACGCGCAGTCGATCGTGGTCGCCTCCACCGCGACCAACTGGTTCGGCCACGAGGGAACAATCCTGCGCTTTGTGTTCTGGCACTCCATTGCGCTCGCCTGCCTCGTGGGCATTCTGGTCATGCTTCAGGCCTATGTGTTCACCGGCATGATCGTGCAGTGACCCCGGGCTGCTGAGGCGACTCGAGCCCGACTGCTCCGGCACGTCGGGGCGGGTTTCAAACCCGCCCCGACAAAAGTTGTCTCTCAATTCCGTAGGGGCGAGACATTGCCTCGGCCTCTTTCCCATTCTCGGCCGGAAATATAGGGGCGACGCGATGCGCGCCCCTACGAAGTGTGGCGGGGTTCAAGTCGTTCCTACGCGGATCATTCCGGGGCCGTGCGCGTCAAGACGCTTGTGCGTTTGCATCGAATTAGGCCACAACAGCGCCCGACCAAACCAGTGCGCGCGTCGCAATCGAAGGCGAGGCCGGAGAACGAGATGAGGCTCGGCTACTTCACCATGCCGGTTCACCCGATGCACCGGAAGTGGACGGAGACCCTGAAGGAGGATCGCGAGGCCATCATTCTCGCCGACAAGGTCGGCTTTTACGACGCCTTCATGGGCGAGCATCTCACCGATGCATGCGAGAACATCACCAACAGCATGATGTTCCAGGCTTCGCTGATCCCGGCAACAAAGCAGATCAAGCTCGCAACCGGAACTGCAAACCTCTCCCACATGCACCCCGTGCTGATCGCCGTGCAGGCCGCGATGTTCGATCATCTGGCGGAAGGGCGGTTCATCCTCGGGGTCAGTCCCGGAGCTCTCACCTCCGATGCGGAGGCGTTGGGGATTCTGGAGCAGGACCGCAACAAGATGTTCGCCGAGGCAATCGATGTCATCCTGGCCATCTGGGAGGGCGAGCCGCCTTACGACATCGACCTGCCCGGCAACCGCTATAAGGTCTCGACCGGGCGCACCATGACGCTGGACCTCGGCGTAGGCTACATGGGTAAGCCTTATCAGAAGCCGCGGCCCGAGATCGTCGGCACCGTGGTTGCGCCCTATTCCCCCGGGGTGGTGCTGATGGGCAAGCGCGACTTTCATCCGCTCTCCGCCAATTTCCTCTTGTCGCAGCACCTCAAATCCCATTGGGAGAATTACTGCAAAGGCAGGGCCGAGGCGGGCGCGCAGGCCAAGGTCGAGGATTGGCGTGTGGCGCGCGCAATCTTTGTTCACGACGACGACAAGGTGGCCGCGCAGTATGCCCGTTATGACGAGAAGAGCCCGTATCGATTCTACTACCACCAGATGCGCGCCAAGATGAAACGCGGCAAGCGGCTCTACGTGTTCAAATCCTACAAGGAGCAGCCCGACGAGGAGATCACCCACGACTATGTCATGGACCATTGCGTGATCTACGGCAGCGTCAACAAGGTGGTCGACCGGATCCTCGCCTTGCGCGAGGAGATCGGCGATTTCGGCGAGCTGGTCTACGCGGGAATGGACTGGGTCGAGCCGGCGCTCAACAAACGCTCCATGCAATTGATGGCCGAGGAGGTCATGCCGCGCGTCAACGCCGCGATCGGCAAGTCCGCCGCCGCGGCGTAGCCACAGCGCAATTCGGTAGGGTGGGCAAAGGTGCGCCCCTCCGCTTCTCAAATCGGTCCACGACCCTGCGCGCCGTGCCCACGTGATTCGAACACGGCCTCACCGAGGTATGGGCAAAATCGCTCACGGCATCCAGCGTTATCATCGGGACCGGAGCAGCGATTTTGCCCACCTTACTCCATCGCGACCCACGCCCGCTCGGTCATGCTGCGATGGCAGGCTTCCGCAAAGGCGACATCGCGCAGGCCGGCTGCAAAGTCGCAGGCAAACGGCGCGTCGCGCGCAACGTGGCGCAGGAACTGTTCCCAGCCGACGCGGTAAGGATTGCAATAGGAGGTTAGCGGCGGCGCTTCACGCCAGGCTTCGCGGTAATCCCGGCCGAGGTCCTTCATGACGTTGAAATGCGCAATGACCGGCGTCTCTGCCGACGATTGGACGTAACACCGGTGCAGACCCGCGACGGCAGAACCCGCAGTCCCGTCGACTCTCAGCGTCAACAGGTCGTCGCGCCGCACGCGCGTCGCCCATGAGCTTTGGATGGTGCCGAACGCGCCCCCTTCCATCTCTACGAGTGTTGCGGCGGAGTCCTCGACCGCGACAGCATAGGGCTTGCCGCCCTCGTCGATGCGCTCGGGCACCGCGGTCCATTGTGCCGACGCGACACGCAGGATGCGCCCGACAATGCTCTCGATGACGTACCGCCAGTGCGGGTACATATCGAGGATGAGCCCGCCGCCGCCGCGGCGATAATTCCAGCTCGGCCGTTGACATGGCCGCTCGCTGCCGTCGAACACCCACCAGCCGAATTCCAACCGAAACCCGACGATGCGCCCGAGGGACCCGCCGCGCGTTACAGCAGCAATCTTCTGCATGCCCGGGAGGTGGATCTTGTCCTCGACAATGCCGTGCCTGAGCCCGCGCGAGCGCGCCCTCTCGAGCGAGCCCAGGGCAGACGCCGTGCTCGCCGCGAGCGGCTTTTCGGAATAGACGTGCTTGCCGGCAGCCATTGCCTTTTCCAGCGTGCTGGTGCGCTGCTCGGTTGGGGCCGCGTCGAAGAAGATCGCATGATCAGGGCTCGACAGCGCAAGATCGAGATCGGTGGTCCAGTGCGCGAGGCCGTGCGCGCGTGCGACCGCGGCGAGGCGGTCGGGATCGCGGCCGACAAGAAGCAGACGCGGCAGCAAGCGGTCGTCCCCGAGCGGGAGGCCGCCTTCATTGATGATCGGGACGAGCGCGTTGGCGAGATGTTGCGTCGAGCCGATCCGCCCGGTCGCGCCGTTGACGATGATTCCGATGGTCTGCTTCGTCATCGCTCGTTGCCATAAGGAGGACCGCGTTGCCCCGCCACATCGTCTGTCTCACGTTCGATTTCGACACGCAATCGGGCTTCATCGCGCGCGGCATGACGACGCCGACGGCGCTGTCGCGCGGAGAATTTGGCCTCATCGGCGCCCCGCGCATTCTCGCGTTGTTGAAAGCCTACGGGCTGCGCGCGTCTTGGTTCATCCCGGGATTTACGATCGAGAGCCATCCCGCCGCCTGCGCCGAGGTCGTGCGCGACGGCCACGAAGTGGCGCATCACAGCTGGGCGCACGTGCCGCCCGCGCAGCAGAGCCGGGCGGAGGAGGAAGCCGATCTCGTGCGCGCCAATGCGGCGATCGAACGCCTGACCGGGCGCAAAGCGCGAGGCTATCGCTCGCCGTCCTGGGACTTGAGCGAGCACACCGTCGATCTTCTGCTCGCTCATGGCTTCCAATACGATTCGAGCCTCATGGGCGGCGACTACTGGCCCTATCGTGCGCGGCGCGGCGACCGGGCGGAGCTGGGAAAGCCGTTCCATCGCGGAGAGGAGACGGCGCTCATTGAAATGCCGATCAGCTGGTCGCTGGACGATTATCCCCACTTCGAGTTCGTGCGTACTGCGGCTGCGGTTCTGCCCGGGCTGCAGTCGGCGCGCGCAGTCATGGAGAACTGGCTGGACGAATTCCATTACATGCAGCACAGCGTCGAATGGGGCGTGCTCACCTACACCATGCACCCTTATGTCATCGGCCGCGGCTACCGCATGCTGGCGCTGGAGCAATTCCTGGAAAAATTGCATGCGGCCGGCGCCGTGTTCATGACCCTCGAGGCCGCGGCCGCCGAAGCGCAACAGCGCATGTTCGCAGCCGAGAATCAGTAGGGCGTAACCCACCGCTTGGCGGCGGATTCCGCTGCGCTAATCCGCCCTACAACGCCCTGCGTGCGCGTCATCGCAAGGCGGCTTCGCTCGCGAGCCGTCTGATGTCCGCGCCGTGCTCGCAGAAATAATGTTGGAGCCAGACGGTGAAAGCGCTGGGATCGCGCCCAATGCGGCGGCTGATCTCCTCCCAGCTCAGCAAGCCAACATCCGTGACCTCGGTGGGATCGGGTCTGGTCTGCGCAGTGAGACGACCGAAATAGACATATACGAACTCGTTCTCCTGCATGCCGTGGTCCAGCTCGCTGTTATAACGCGCGAAGAATCCGAATGAGAGCGCGCTGGTGACCCCCAGCTCCTCCTCAAGCCGCCGGCACGCCGCCGCCACCGTGCGCTCGCCCGGTCGCGGATGTCCGCAGCAGGAGTTCGCCCATAATCCACCGGAGTGATATTTGTTTGGGTTGCGCTGCTGCAGCAGGATGCGTGCGCGATCGTCGACAATGAAGATGGAAAATGCGCGATGCAGCAGGCCCGTGCGGTGGATCATCGTTTTGCCGGCCGAGCCAATGGCACGGTTGGATTCGTCGACCAGAATGAGTTGCTCCTCAGCCATTGCTGCCCGGCGCGGCTGCCCCTTTTAGTGTGGCAACGCGCGCGGCCTTCGCTTTGAGCCGCTCGAGCGTTTTGGCTTTCTCGACCACGAAACGCATGTGGCTGCCGGTGCCCACCGTATCGAGCTCGTCCTTCACCGTGACCTCGAAGCTGACCTTGCGTCCTTCCACCGACGTGATCCGAGCCGCGATCTCGACGGTCATGCCCATGAGCGTAGGCGCGAGATGCTTGACTGCGACCTCCATCCCGACCGAGTCCTCCCCCGCGCTGGCGTGTTCCAGAATGAGCTCGCGGCAGGTATGCTCGATGTCGAGGATCATGGATGGCGTCGCATAGGTGCGCGCCTCCTCGCCCATGAATGCGATCGTACGCTCGCGGCCGACAACAATGCGGTTGGTCCGCGATGCGCCGGGACGAAGGCTTGGCTGCATGAGGTTTCTCCCTGGCCCGCGTATAGCTGGAAAATTCGCGAATGTCCGAGCCAAACTTCTTGCCGCGGCGTTCTCGACGAATGGGTCCCGCCCCCCGGACCGAAGGAGCATGGATGAGCGCGCCGAAGCCCAATTCTGCTGACCCTCTTGTTGCCGCTGGCCTGCCCCACGACGAGGTCTCTGCGTGGCTGCAGCAAACGCCGGGTGGGACAACCGACTTCGCCACGGATCGGGTCAGGTTCTCGGATTTTTGGCAAACATCCAAACGCCTAACCGGGCGGCTGCCGCCAAAGCCGTCCCGTAGCGAACGTGAGCAGCTCGCCGCCGGGCTGGTGGAGAGGCTGGCGCGCGATGCCCGCCTTCGATTCCTTCGCCGCCATGGCGACGCCGTCTACGATGCCTTGACCTCGTCGCGGTCACGCTTTGTGCGCGTCGAGGAGCTCATCGTGCGCGCGGCCGAGCTCGTACCCGGATTGGTGCCGAGCATGCAGGAGATCGCCGCCGAGGAAGGCTCCCTCCAACGCGAGAAGAGCGGCTTGGAGATCGACCAGGGACTTTTCCTCTCTGCCGTGCTGACAAGCCCCGTTGCCGGACGTCACCTCTGCCACGCCATGCTGCTGCCGAAGCCGGAGGCCGAGGCCTTGTTGCCGAAGCTGGACCGCGACGGGATTGTCGAGCGCCAGGGTGCGTCGGTTCGCCGCTCAGGCAAAGCCGCAATCGTGACCCAGAGCAACCCGCGCTTTCTCAACGCGGAAGATCAGACCACCCTCGACGGGCTGGAGGTGTGTGTCGATCTCGCACTGCTTGATCCAAAATCGGAGATCGCCGTGATGCGCGGCGGCCCAGTCGATCATCCCAAATACACCGGGCGTCGCGTCTTCGGCGCGGGCATCAACCTCACTCACCTCTATCACGGTCGCATCCCGTTCGTGTGGTATCTCGAGCGGGACATGGGCTATGTGAACAAGATCTTTCGCGGGCTGGCGTTCGCCGATGATGCGCCGCCCGATGAATTCGGTGGCCAAACTATCGAGAAGCCTTGGATCGCTGTGGTCGAAATGTTCGCGATCGGTGGGCACTGCCAAGCCTTGCTGGTTATGGACTATGTGCTCGCCGCGCGCGATGCGTTCCTCACCCTCCCTGCACGCAAGGAAGGCATCATCCCCGGCGCGGCAAATCTGCGGCTGCCGCGGTTCACGGGCGACCGGATTGCGCGTCAGGCCATTCAATATGAACGGCGCCTCGAATGCGACAGCCCGGAAGGCAGGCTCATCTGCGACGAGATTGTCGAGCCGAATGCCATGGATGCGGCGCTCGATCGGGTGGTGGCGGGATTGACCACGTCAGGCGTAGTGAGTGCGGCAGGGAACCGGCGCGCGCTGCGGGTGGGGCAGGAGCCGTTCGACACCTTCCGCTCCTATTTTGCCGTCTACGCGCGCGAGCAGGCTTACTGCCATTTCAGCCCCGCTTTGATCTCCAACCTGGAACGCTACTGGAACGCGCAGAACCGCAAGCCGTGATGAGGCGCCAATCAGCCGCTCCCGTTTGCCCTGCCGTTTGTAGGGGCGAGGCATGCCTCCCCTACCAAGAATCATCCACCTTATGGCCTCATGAATCTCTCTTCTGTAGGGGCGAAGCATGCCTCGCTCCTACGCCCTGAGACAAATGCACGAGCTTCCATTATTATCACCGTACGTCGAAGGGAGAGACGCCATGAACAAGAATGTACTTGCGGCTGGATTGACGGCAGTGGCGCTGGTGTGGAGCGCGGTCGTCGCGCTGGCGCAGCAATTCGGGACCGCACCTGAGGCGAGGGCGATGCTCGATCGTGCGGTGACCGAGCTCAAGAGCAACGAAGCCGCGGCGCTCGCCAAATTCAATGACAAAGAGGACAAGCAATTCCGCGACCGCGACCTGTACGTCTTCTGTTTCAACGTCTCCGACGGAAAGTTCACGGCACATCCGAATCCGAGCATCATGGGTACCGACGTGCGGGCGCTCAAGGTGAAGGACGATCCGCTGGGACAGAGGCTCTTTGATCAGGTCAAGGAAGGAGCTGTGACCACCGTGGACTACAGTTTCCCGAAGCCTGGCACCACGGAACCCGTTCCCAAGGAATCCTACATCACCCGCGTCGGCGGCCAGGGCTGCGGGGCTATTACAAATAACTCTGCGGCCATTGGGCCATGTAGGGGCGGGTTTGAAACCCGCCCCCATATAAGAATAAAATCGGTGCAGCCGAGCACAGAACCATAAAAGTTGCAGCTGCGCGGAACCACATCCTCTCAATAATGGGAGCTCCACGATGCAAAAATCCATGCGCAAGGAAAAGCTGAGCCCAGCCCGGGAGCAGCATCCCTCCGATCTGCGCAGCACGCTCGATTGGTTGCGCCAACAAGGCGATCTGATCGAGACTGACAAGCCCGTCAATCCTGACCTCGAAGTCACCGGTCTGCAGAAGCACATGGATGGTGGCTGTCCGATTCTGTTCAGCAATGTCAAAGGCAAACCGCATCACCGTGTCCTGACCAACCTGTTCGGCGACATGAAGGTGATCAACAAGATGTTCGGCTGGAAGGATGATGCCGAGCGGGTCAAGAAGCTCGCCTATGCGCTCAGCCATCCGCTCAAGGCGGTTGAGATCTCCCAAGACGAGGCTCCCTGCCAGGAGCACGTGATCGAGGCGCCAAAGGACGTGAACGAGCACATGGTGCCGATCCGGCACACTACGTACGAGCCGGAGCTCACAGTAGGATCGGGCATACGCTGCGTCACCGGACCCGAATTCGATGGCGGGTCCGATCTCGGCTACAACCGCATGAATTTCCGTTGGGGCAATGTGGGCACCTTTCAGATCTCGCCCGGCTCCCACATGTGGCAGGTCGTGAACAAATACTACAAGTCGAAGGAGCGTGTGCCGATCACCATGTGCTTTGGGGTGCCGCCGGCATGCACATTGCTGGCCGGCGCGGGCTTCGATTATGCCGTCCTGCCCATGGGCTGCGACGAGATCGGTATCGCCGGTGCGGTGCAGGGAACGCCGATGCGCCTCGTCAAGGCGCGCACGGTGAACGCCATGGCGCTCGCCGATTCCGAGCTTGTGCTCGAAGGCTATGTCGATCCGCGGGATCGACGCTTCGAGACCAAGGAATCCGAAGATGCCGGCATCCAGGGCCGCTTCCACTTCCACCCGGAGTGGGCGGGCTACATGGGCAAGGCCTACAAGGCGCCGACCTTCCACGTGACCGGGATCACGATGCGCGATCCCAAGACCAAGTCGATCATGTTTGCGCTCGGCGTGCATACGCTCGACGATCACAACATCGATACGACAGTGCGCGAGGCCGCCGTGTATGAGCTCTGCAACCGGCTGCAGCCCGGTATCGTGCAGAACGTGGTGATCCCGTACTGCATGACGGACTGGGGCGGCTGTATCATCCAGGTGAAGAAGCGCCATCAAATCGATGAGGGATGGCAGCGCAATTTCCTCGCGGCGGCGCTCTCCTGCTCGCAGGGCATGCGGCTCGCCATTGCCGTGAGCGAGGATGTCGATCCGTATTCCATGGACGACATCATGTGGTGCCT
>DATBYX010000187.1:0-4222 GCA_036513475.1 Xanthobacteraceae bacterium
TCCTCGGTCGTGCGCACCACGACCGGAATGACGATCACAGCAAGGGCAACCGCGCCCGCGAGCCCGGAGAAATGCCCCATCGGGGCCACCATGACCTCGTAGATGAAGAGGCCTACGACGATCGACGGCGCGCTGAGCAGAATATCGTTGATGAAGCGTACGAAGAAGGTCAGCCGGTCATAGCGGCCGTATTCCGCCATGTAGGTGCCGGCCAGTATGCCGATAGGTGTGCCGATCAGAACCGCGAGGACAGTGAGGATGAGGCTGCCCACAATGGGGTTGAGGAGACCGCCGGCGGCCCCGGGGGGCGGCGTCATCTCCGTGAACACCGCGACCGACAACCCGTTGAAACCTTCCCAAAGCAGCGTACCCAGGATGAGCACAAGCCAACCCAGGCCGATCACGGTCGCCGCCAGGGAAAGACCCATCGCAATCTGGTTGCGCCGACGCCGGGCAGCATAGAGCTTGTTCATGGCGCTACCCGACCCGGCGTTCGATCCGCATCAGCATGTAGCGCGCGGCTGCAAGCACGATGAAGGTGATGACGAACAGAATGAGACCGAGCGCAATCAACGATGAGGTATACAGATCGCCGACGGCTTCGGTGAACTCGTTTGCAATGGTCGCCGAGATGGTAGTGCCCGGCGCCAGGATCGAAGCCGATATGCGATGCGCGTTGCCGATGACGAATGTCACCGCCATGGTCTCGCCCAGCGCGCGGCCCAGGCCGAGCATGACACCGCCGATGACGCCGACGCGGGTGTAGGGCACCACCACATGGCGCACCACCTCCCAGGTGGTGCATCCGACGCCATAGGCCGCCTCCTTGAGCACTGGGGGGACCGCATCGAACACATCGCGGGAGATCGACGTGATGAACGGCAGAACCATGATGGCGAGGATCAAACCTGCGGTCAGCACGCCGATCCCATAGGGCGGTCCCTCGAAGAGCGACGAGAGCACGGGCACCGGACCAAAGACGGTGATGAGGAACGGCTGGAGTGTCTGCTGCAGGAAGGGCGCGAACACGAATAGTCCCCAGATCCCGTAGATGATGCTGGGAATCCCGGCGAGCAGCTCGATGGCGATCCCGATGGGCCGGCGCAGCCATATCGGGCAACGCTCGGTGAGAAAGACCGCGATCAGAAGTCCAAGCGGCACCGCGATGGCCATCGCAATGACCGAGGTGACCAGAGTGCCGTAAATCGGCGCGAGCGCTCCGAATCTTTCGGTCACCGGGTTCCAGCGTTCCTCGACCAGAAAGTTGAGCCCGAACGCTCGCAGCGCCGGGAGCGACCCGTCAATAAGAGAGACGATGACCGCCCCCAACAGGACGAGTACGGTGATCGCAGCGGCCCGCGTGAGAATGCGAAATGCGACATCGCCCATGCGTAGCCGGTCGAGCGCCTTGGCGCGCGATGACGAAGTGGTGGGAATGGATTGCGCGGGCAAGGCTACGTCGGCCATGAGCTGACTGCTGTCGGGGCTAGGATGGTCCAAAACGCGAGATTGCGGAAGAACAGAAAGGCGCCCGACGGCGCCTTTCTCGTCACGTGCCGTCGACGTCAGTGCGCCATCGCAAAGATCGGTTTTCCGCTGGCATCCTTGATCTGTTCTGCCCAGACCTTTCGGATTTGTGTGACCACATTCGCGGGCATCGGCACGTAGTCAAGCTCCTCGGCCATCTTGCCGCCATTGGTATAGGTCCAGTCGAAGAACTTCAGGGCCTCGGCCGCGGCTGCGGGATCCTTCGGCTGCTTATGGATGAGGATGAAGGTTGCCGCGCTGATCGGCCAGCTCGCGGCACCTGCCTCATTCGTGAGGACGAGGCCGAAGCCGGGGGCGCTCTGCCAGTTCGCACTGCTTGCCGCCGCCGTGAAGGCTTCGATTGTCGGGCTGACCGCCTTGCCGTCCTTGTTGGTCAGCTTGGTATAGGTCAGCTTGTTTTGCTTGGCGTACGCATACTCGACGTAGCCGACGGATCCCTTGGTCTGCGCCACGTTGTTGGCGACACCTTCGTTGCCCTTGGCACCAATGCCCACCGGCCACTCCACAGAAGTGTTGGACCCGACTTTCGACTTCCAATCCGCATGCATCTTGCCGAGATAGTCGGTGAACACGAAGGTGGTGCCGGAGCCGTCCGAGCGATGTACCACCACGATGGCTTGCGACGGCAGTTTGACCCCTGCGTTGAGCTTCTGGATTGACGGGTCGTTCCAGCTCTTGATCTCGCCGAGGAAGATCTTGGCCAAGGTCGGGCCGTCGAGGGTAACATCGCCGGCCTTGATGCCGTCGAGATTGACGACCGCTACGACCCCGCCCATCACTGTCGGGAACTGCACCAGCCCGTTCTTGTCGAGGTCCTCTCCTTTGAGCGGCATGTCGCTTGCACCGAAGGTGACCGTGTTGGCTTGGATTTGCTTGATGCCGCCCCCCGAACCGATCGATTGGTAGTTCAGACCTACTCCGGTCTGCTTCTTGTAGGCATCCGCCCATTTCGCATAGATGGGATACGGAAAGGTGGCGCCTGCGCCCGAGATGTCGAGGGCAGCTGCGGGCATCAAGCCGGCAGCAACGAACAATCCAGCAAGTGCAAAGGTGTGAAGGGGTCTCAAGACGTCTCTCCTGTGGTTAGACGTGCCGGTTCATGCAATCGCAAGCGAATGCATTACCCGGCTTTACCGTTGTGAAGCTGTCTTTGCCTAGGAACCGCGC
This sequence comes from Xanthobacteraceae bacterium, assembly GCA_036513475.1. Taxonomy (GTDB): domain Bacteria; phylum Pseudomonadota; class Alphaproteobacteria; order Rhizobiales; family Xanthobacteraceae; genus VAZQ01. The sequence goes on from DATBYX010000187.1 coordinate 2,716, forward strand.
TTCGGGATATGGGAAGTCCAGTCGAATGGCCCAATACGAGGTCGGTGAGGTTTTTAGTCTGGCCGTGTCATTGACTTATGACGCTTGGATGACAGTTGGATGACAATCTCCCTGCCGGACGAGCTCCCATTCGCTGCCCGCATGAAACCCGCGCACAAATGGCTCATGTGGCTCGGGATAACCGCCTCCGCTGATGTGGTCTCCTACGTTTGGCTCGATCGACCGATCGCGCTCTGGGCCCACGAGCATTTGCACCAGTACGACCTCTTTGCGAAGCTCACTTACATTCCCGAAATCATCAGCCCGGTCGTCATCCTTGCTTTTGCGGCCATAGGGCTTTGGGCCCTGAGCGGGCGTGCGCTATCGAAATTCCAGACGGTTGCGGTACTCGCGGCCGCCAGTTTGGCGGTGGCCGCAGGCGTGAAGGATCAGCTCAAGCTCGTTTTCGGTCGCACTTGGCCGGAGACGTGGGTGCGCGACAACCCGTCCTTCATTCGCGACGGCGTCTACGGCTTCAACCCGTTCCACGGCGGGCCGGGTTTCGCGGCCTTTCCTTCCGGACATACCACCGCCATCTGCGCGGTGATGTCAGTGCTCTGGATATGCTATCCGAGGTATCGGGCGCTCTGTGGCATCTGCATGGCTGCCGTTGCCCTCGGCCTCGTCGGTGCCGACTTCCACTTTCTTGGAGATGTTATTGCCGGAGCGTTCCTCGGCGTCTCCACGGGCTGGCTCACGGTCGTGCTGTGGGAGCGGGGGCAGCATCATTTGCGGCCGGCTATGACACCGGATTTCCCCGGCGAATCAGATCGAAATCTCGCGCCCGATTTCCACTACTTGGTCCCGCGCAAGGCGAAAGAAGTCGGTCCCGTGAACTGAATTGCAATGCAGATTGTGGCCGAGGGCCTGGCCTGTGTCAGAGGGGGGCGGGAGGTCTTTCGCAACCTGCACTTCGCAGTGGACAGGGGCGAGATGCTGGCCATCACGGGCCCGAACGGGGCCGGCAAATCATCCCTTCTCCGCGTCGTGGCCGGGCTCGTCCGCCCAAGCGAGGGCAGGCTCATTCTCCACGGCGGCGACGCGGAACTCTCCATTGGAGAACAGGCCCACTATGTCGGCCACCAGGATGCCTTCAAACCATCGCTCACGGTCCAAGAGAACCTCGTCTTCTGGAGCGATTTTCTCGGAGGTGGCGAGGTCGCGACCTCGCTCGCGTGTGTAGGGCTCTACGCCCTCGCGCATCTGCCTGCACGCTACCTCTCGGCGGGACAGCGGCGGCGGCTCTCGCTCGCCCGCCTGCTTGCTGTGGAGCGTCCCCTGTGGCTCCTCGACGAGCCGGGCTCCGCGCTTGACGCTGCAGGTCAGGGCCTGCTTGCGGACATCATGGTGGCCCATGTCGGCAAAGGGGGAATCATCCTGGCAGCCGTCCACGGCCCCCTGCCGCAAGCCGCGAGGGAATTGAAGCTCGCAGGCGCGGGCGCATTGGCCGGAGACGGGCGAGGCGCCC
>DATBYX010000188.1:0-4385 GCA_036513475.1 Xanthobacteraceae bacterium
TCGATGCGTGACATCGCGGAGTCGGATTGGAGAATTTTCAAGGGGCTGCGGGAGGTTGCGCTCGAACGTTTCTGTGAACGGGTCCTCGGCGAGATCGCAGGCATCAGTTCAGACGCAACCAAGACCAAGCACGAGCGGTACCTGGCGATCTACCGGCTCGTCCGGGAGCGCGACAAGGAGATCGATCCGATATTCGATTACCTGCGGCGATCGACAGCCGTCAGACAAATTTGCGCATTTCGCTCCCACAATCTCTTGACCGCGCAGAAGCTTCGGCAGCTCAGCCCAGAACTCGTGAAATTGATCGAAGACGTTGTCAAAATGAATAATCGCGCGTGAGCGGCACCGCCTTTCCCGCGGCGCGACCTTAGCCGCTGGGCGCCACTGCGGTTACCGGTCATGTTGAATCGATTGTCATTGCCGGGCTTGACCCCATACGCGCTAACTTAAGGCGCATCATCAACCTCTCGGTCGTCATCGTCCGCGCATGCGGACGATCCAGTATCACGGAAAGTCGGGATTTGGCACGGCTGTGCCTCAACGCGCCCTGCCGGGTTACTGGATGCCCCGCTTGAAGTGGGGCATGACAACCCGAGAGGTCGGCGAGGAAAGCTTAAGTTAGCGCGTATGGGATCAAGTCCGCGCATGACGGTAGAGAGAAGCGGTTCAATTTGGGCGGACTCCGCTGACAAAGCGTAGTACGAGATTTCGGCTCTACAGGAGGACCATCGGTAAGGTTCAATAAAAGGAGTGCGCAATGATATCGAGACGTGAGATGTTGGTGGCTACGGCCACGAGCGCCATGGTGACGGCGGCAAGCGCAGAGCCGGCGACGTTCGGCAACCCGGATGAACCGCCGCAGGGCGCAATAAACGCAAAGAACCCGGCGAGCCTCACCGATCCTGGCCCAAGCAATCCCGCGATCGCCAGCCAGTTTCCTTCAGCCCAGTCTCCCCCGCCAACCGACGTTGGCGACATGCCAATGTTTTGGGCCTCTTTCAACAACGCTCCAAAGCGTATCCAAAACGGTGGCTGGGCCCGCCAGGTGACGCAAGCCGATTTTGCCATTTCGGACACCATATCCGGGGTCGACATGCGGCTGACTGCCGGGGGCATACGGGAAATGCACTGGCACTTGGCGGCCGAATGGGGCTTCATGTCCTATGGCAATTGCCGAGTTACTATCCTCGACGAGCTCGGCCGAGCTAATGTGGCCGATGTGAAGGAGGGCGACCTTTGGTATTTCCCCGCAGGCCTGCCGCACTCGCTGCAGGGGCTCGGTCCGGACGGCTGCGAGTTCATCCTGGCTTTCGATGACGGCAAGGCAACTGAGTATAACACGCTACTTTTGACGGATTGGCTCGCCCATACGCCTCCGGACATACTCGCCGAAAACTTCGGTGTTCCCGCCGAAACATTTGCAAAAATTCCGCTGCACCAGCTCTGGATTTTTCAGGGCAAGTTGCCCGGCGCTCTGGACGTGGATCGCACCGCAGTGAGAGCGCCAGAGGGTTTCCCGCCCAATCCGTTCACTTTCTCCCTCGGCTCGATGCCGCCGACACGGCAGACCAAGGGCGGCGAGGCGCGGATCGCCGACAGCCGCAACTTTGTGGTCTCGAAGACGATTGCCGCAGCGCTGGTGACGGTGCGTCCCGGTGGGCTTCGCGAGATGCACTGGCATCCGAATGCTGATGAATGGCAATATTGGATCAAGGGAAAAGGGCGGATGACGGTCTTCAACACAGGGCCGAAGGCAGTGACAATGGACTTCAATCCAGGCGATATCGGGTACGTAAAGCGCAGTAATGGGCACTATATCAAAAATGTGGGCGACGGCGACCTCCAGTTTCTGGAAGTGTTCAGGAGCTCGTATTTCGCTGACGTCTCTCTCTCGGATTGGCTGACCCACACCCCACCAGAGTTGGTGGCCCAGCATCTCAACGTGGACGAGGCGACGATCGCGAAATTTCCCAACAACAAACCTGAAATCATGCCTGAGTAGTCGCAGTTGCCTGGACCACCAGATTGATTGGTGGTTCACGCTTATATGTGATGATGCCGCGGCCAGCGGCGCGGCAATTCACTTCTGTCGATCTTCGTTCATGCCGCAAACTGCGTGGACTATGCTGCAAACTGCGCGCTTGGCGTGGAGCGGGAGATTTCCAGCTCCTCCGGGGTCATGTCGGCTGGCACGTTGGCGAATAATGGTGTGCTCAAATAGCGCTCGCCGGTGTCGGGCAGCATGCAGAGAATGTTTGCATTCCTCGGTGCCTCCGCGCACACGCGCAAAGCTCCGGCCAAGGTCGCACCGGCCGTGATCCCGACGAAGATGCCTTCTTTCCGGGCCAGCTCCCCCGCGTAGTGAATCGCCTCGGCGCCCGGAATAGGGATGATGCGGTCGATGACCTTCATCGCGACCGCATCCGCTGTCAGCTTCGGGATGAAATCCGGAGTCCAGCCTTGCATGGGATGCGGCTTGAAGGCCGGGTGAGGCGAGGCGGCAGACCCGTCAGGATTGCGCACCTGCTCGGCTCCGCTGCCGAGGAGCTGCGCATCTTCGGGCTCACATACGATGATCCTGGTATCCGGCATCTCCTTGGCGAGTACTCGCGAGACGCCTTTGAGCGTTCCACCGGTGCCGTATCCCGTCACCCAGTAGTCGAGCTTCTCGCCCCTGAAGTCCGCGACGATCTCCCGCGCGGTGGTGCGCGAGTGGATGTCGGCGTTGGCTTCGTTCTCAAACTGGCGCGTCAAGAACCAGCCATGCATTTTGGCCAGCTCGACCGCTTTGATTACCATGGCCAAAGCGCGGCCAGCAGCCGGCGTCAGCACGACCTTGGCGCCCAAGAAGCGCATGAGCTTACGCCGCTCGACACTGAATTGCTCTGCCATCGTGACCACCAGGGGGTAGCCCTTGCTGGCGCACACCATGGCGAGGCCGATGCCGGTGTTGCCGCTTGTCGCCTCAATGACCGTCTGCGCGGGTTTGAGCTCTCCCGACTGCTCCGCCGCCTCGATCACGCCCAGCGCCAAGCGATCCTTCACGGACCCCAATGGATTGAATGCTTCAATCTTGACGAACAGGTTCACGCCCTGAGGCGCCAGCCTGTTGATGCGCACCACGGGTGTGTTGCCGACTGTCCCCAGAATATCATCGAACTTCGCCATGCCATTCCACCTGATATCCTCGAGGACAGATCATGCGCGTAAGCTTGCCCCGGAGGCAAGCCGAAGAAGATAGGCTCAGGGCAGATCAGACGCAGCAGCTGGTGCTGGCGGCTCTTAATAGTCGCCAGTGGCTGGGCGCGTGAACGCCAACGCTGCGCCGAGGCCGCCACTGTCCTCGGGTTCGCCGAGCAACACGACGCTGCCGTCCGCCGAAAGCGCGACAGACGGCGCGGCCTTCCCCAAGCCGCTGTGCCCGGCGAGCTCCTTCTCCTGCGTCCACTCGCCGCCGCTGCGGGTGAACACGGCTGCCGCGCCCGCATTGCGATCGTGGGCGAACCCACCCACGAGGGCGATGTTGCCGTCGACGGCCAGCGCGACAGATGCGCCTTGCTGGGTCCAAACACCGCCGGTGGCAGCAAGCTTATGGCCCTGCTGTGTCCAAACGCCGCTGCTGCGCGTGAACACCCAGGCCGCCCCTGCCGCGCCAGCGCCGAACCGATCGGACGGGTTGTCGCCCGGGCCGCCCAGGATGGCGGTGTTGCCGTCCGCGGAGAGCGCAACGGATGTGCCTTGCCGGGCGCTGCCGACCGCACCGCTGCCGACGAGCTTCTTGCCTTGCTGCTTCCAGACTTCGCCGCTGCGGGCAAACACCCACGCCGTTCCGGTCTTGTTGGCGTCGGACCAACCGCCCACGATCGCGGTGTTGCCGTCCGCGGACAACGCAACAGACATGCCCTGCCGGGCGGCTCCGACCGCACCGCTGCCGACGAGCTTCTTGCCTTGCTGCGTCCACACGTCCCCGCTGCGGATGAACACGAAGGCCCCCTCGGCCCGCCACGCGCCTACGATGGCGGTGTTGCCATCCGCCGAGAGCGCGACGGACATTCCTTGGCCCAAGGACAAGGGCGGTTCACCTGGCCCAGAGGCGCCGGTCCCGACCAGCTTCTTGCCATGCTGCGCCCAAACGCCGCCGTTGCGGCTGAAGACCCAGGCCGCTCCGGTTGTGTTGTTGTCGCTAGGGCCGCCCACGATGGCGATATTGCCGTCGCCAGACAGTGCGACGGACACACCTTGGGACCACAAACCCCCTCCGTCGTCGCTCGTGGTCCCGATCAGCTTGCTGCCTTGCTGGGTCCAGACACTACCGCCGCGCGTGAACACCCATGCCGCCCCAGCTGGGCCGACGGGGGGCGAGCGATCGCGATCTGCATTGTTGG
>DATBYX010000189.1:0-12433 GCA_036513475.1 Xanthobacteraceae bacterium
CCAATGCCAGACAAACAAGCCGGGCAGACCCAAGGCCAACTCGCGCACGCGTTTCGACAATGAAATGGCCAGGGCCGTATCGGCTGGCAATCCGAACAGCGCGCCGAACAGGACAAAGCTGCCCTCGAGCGCGCCCAACGCCCCAGGCAGCATGAACGCTGCAGCACGAACGCCAGAGGCAAGGCTTTCGAGGATAAACGCATCGATCATGCCGAGGGGCTGCCCTAAAGCCTGCATCACCAACCAGACTTCACCCGCGTCGGCAGCCCATCCCATCAGACGCAAAACGCTGGCGCGCAGCATGATCGACGGCGTCCGGTATGCCGCTACGACGGCATCATCGATCGCCGATGCGCCGGCGGCGAACGCGGACACCCACTGCTCGGGCAGCACGCGGCGCGCCAATTTCGCGGAGCCGGCAAACAGACCGCGATGCTGGCATATGACGAATGCGGCGATGACCGCAAAGAATACACCCGTGCCGATCAACACCGCCCATGCCACGGCACGCGTGCCGCGCTCGGTCGAACGCATCAGCAGCAAACACACTCCCGACATGACGAATATCAACTGGGTCGCCGCACCAACCGTGACATCCAAGACCATGCTGGCGGCCGCTTGCGTGCCCGGCACGCCGCGCAGGCGGGCGAGACGCACGCTTGCGATATCGCCGCCGATGCTGGCTACCGGCAAGAGCGAGTTGATGGATTCCCGGATCCAACGTATCCAGATGACCGTAATGACATGCGGACGCGTTGAAGCAGGCAGCAGCTCGCGCCACGAGAGAGCGCTGAATGCGAAAGGAACAAGATGGAACAAGGTTATCGGGATGAGCCACCAACCGATGACCAGCATGGCGTGAGCCACGTCCGCAGCGCCGCTCTCGATGATCAGGTAAACGACGAGCAAAAAACCGAAAGATGCGGCAACGATCAGCGAAACAGGAATGATCCGACTCCTTGCTCGTACGTATTTCACTCAGGATTATGACGAAGTTTGATGGGCATTCATCATCCTCTATCAGCAATTTCTACCCAACTCCAATTCGGAAGGAGACATCCATGCACGCTTATCAGTTGCTGACGCGCCGTTTCTACCTTTGCTGCAAAGCGATCTCGGCCAGCGTAATTTAATCCCAGTGGGGTTGGGCGCATCCGTGATCCGCGGTCGAGTGCACATGGCCGATTATCCCGACTATGCTGCCTTCCGTCCCCTCGATCTCGAGCCGAGTCCCTATCGTTTGGCGACGATTGCAAAAAAAGCCAGACCTAGGGGTGCTTGAACGCGGCGCAGAAACTGTAAGCACTGTTGCAATTTAGTCACATTAAAGGGGCCGACTCCGGTCATCACGGTGTCGCAGGGCTGGAGCGGCACAGGTTGTAGTGCGGAGCGCCGTGCTGTTTGTCCATCCGTTCTCGCGCTTTCGGCGGCGGAATTTACGGCGTTTACGTTGATCCCGCCATGCTTCAATTCGAAGCTCGTATGGCAAGCGCAGTCGTGCATGGCTCCTCATCGATCCAGGACGCTGCGGGTTGACTTTGTCTGCTTCGTGCAGGACAAATCACTGTTTGAAGAGGACAGTGGATGTCCGGGGGCATTGTCGCCGTTACTTCGTTGGCTCTAGAGGCTCGCATCGCCCGAGGCGCCGGCGTATCCGTCATCTGCAGTCAAGGCTCGCGCCTCGCCGCCGCCCTCGAGTCCGCAATTGAGAGCGGTGCTTCGGGCATCATAAGCTTTGGAGTTGCAGGAGGACTGGCGCCCGATCTGGTCGCAGGGGACTGGATCGCTGCGACAGCGGTCAAAACCGGGCAACAACTTTTCCCAACTGACCAAGCATGGACGCGATCCCTTATCGAGAGACTTCCGGAAGCTATGCAAGCGGAAATCGTCGGAATGGATAGCCCGGTGGCTGATCCTCGGGGAAAGCAATTGCTTCACGCGCAAACGGGCGCAGCAGCTGTCGATATGGAGTCGCACATTGCGGCCAGAATTGCTGCTGCCTATCAGATTCCGTTCGTTGCTTGTCGCGCCATTATTGATCCGGCCGATAAGCCCCTTCCGCCGGCTGCATTGGTAGGGCTACGTCCTGATGGCACCGCAGATGTCCTCGCCGTGCTCCGATCCGTTTTACAACAACCGAGCCAAGTCCCGGCTCTCGTGCGTACCGCACTCGATGCGCGGATCGCCCGTGCTGCCCTGCGCCGCGGTTGCCGGATGCTGGGTGCAGGACTGGGTTTTCCCGATTTTCAATCGACGGCTCCGCATCAAAACACTGCTGCTACCGAGCCGGCTTGTGCTTGTGCCGGAGAGCGAGGACGAACAGATCGCGCTCCGTTCATGGAGAGCGCGACATACTAACTTCGTGTTCGCCGAAAGACCGACCCCCTATTGGGGTGCTCGGGCGAGGCGCCGTCAAACGTCAAGCGACCGCTGTGATTTCGACGTGGGGGCTTGCAGCGGCCAGTGCTCCAGCAGAGGCTCGGCAGCAGGCCCAGCAAATGTCAGCGCGCGCCCATCCCGTTGCAGCCGGCGTTGCCCGGCTGACGCGCTTTTGCCCTTTCGCCGTCACGCCAATGCCGCGGTTGCCGGTTTTGCTATCGTCTGATCTCAACATGGTATGGGGAATCGTTAGATGCTGATGACAGTTGCCATCGTAATCGTTGTTCTCGTTGTGGCCCTGCTCGCCTTTGCCGCGAGCAAGCCCGACACATTCCAAGTCCAGCGCTCCACCACTATTAAAGCGTCGCCCGAGACTATCTATCCACTCATCAGCGATTGGCACAATTTCCTCACTTGGTCGCCATTCGAGAAGGACCCCGGGATGAAGCGAACGTTCAAAGGTGCTGCGAGTGCCAGAGGAGCAATCTATGAGTGGGACGGGAACAACAAGGTGGGCTCCGGCCGCATAGAGATTATAGAGGCAGTCTCGCCATCGAGGTTGGTCATGCAGCTGGACATGATCAGGCCGATGAAAGCGCAGAACATGGTCGAGTTCACGTTGGCAGCCAAAAGCGGCACAACGGATGTGACCTGGGCAATGAAGGGCAGAGTACCGTTCATGGGCAAGCTCATGAGCCTCGTCATGAACTGCGAAAAAATGGTCGGCAGCCAGTTTGAAGAAGGTTTGGCGAAGCTCAAGAACCTCGCGGAACAGCCCGCGCACCGCGTGGCCGCGGCCTGAAGCAGTTTACTCGCCGTCCTTGCACGGATTCCGAGGCTCCGCCCGCGATGCTCGCGGCCCCGGAATGACACTGTGCTGTCCCGGTTCTGCAGCGCGTCGTGAGCAGCGCTCAGGGTGCGCAAACCGAATAGATCGTCGCTGCGCTGCTCACGCTGTGCTGCGCCCGGGACAGGCCGTTCCCTTGCAGTAGTTCGGCAAGTGCTCAGTGGATTTCCGGTTCCGGTATGCCTCCGCGGCCTTCCAGGAAGTCGAAATCGCAGCCTTCGTTTGCCTGCCGCACGTGCTGCGCGAACAGGCGGTTGTAGCCGCGGGGATAGTCGCGCGACGGCGGTCGGTAGGTTTTCAGGCGCTCCGCGATCTCACTGTCGCTGAGCCTCACGTTGATGGCGCGAGCCGCCACGTCGACCGTGATCATGTCGCCGGTCCTCACCGCGGCCAGCGGACCTTTCACGTACGCCTCCGGCGCGACGTGCAGGATGCAGGCACCGTAGCTGGTGCCGCTCATGCGCGCATCGGAGATGCGCACGATGTCGCGCACGCCTTGCCGCAGCAGCTTCTTCGGGATCGGCAGCATGCCCCATTCGGGCATTCCCGGCCCGCCGAGCGGTCCGGCATTGCGCAGCACCATCACGTGGTCGGGCGTGACGTCGAGGTCGAGGTCATCGACCGCCTTGGACATGTCGTCATAGCGATCGAAGACGAGCGCCGGACCGGTGTGCTGCAGCAGGCGCGGATCGGCAGCGGGCGGCTTGATCACGCAGCCGTCCGGCGCAACGTTTCCATATAGAATCGCGGTCCCGCCCGAGGCCGCAATCGGATTGTTCAGGGGGCGAATGACGTCGTCGTTATACACTTCGGCATCGCCGATGGCGTCTTCCATCGTGCCTCCCGCCACCGTGCGCGCGTCGAGATGGAGCATCGACTTGAGCCGCGAAAGCAGCGCCCGCGTGCCGCCCGCGATGTGATAATCTTCCATGAGCCATGCGCCCGAGGGCCGCAGGTTGGCGATGACCGGCACGCGCGCGGCGAAATCGTCAAAGTCCTTGAGTGAGATGGGCACGCCGGCCCGACGCGCCATGGCAACGAGGTGCACCATGGCATTGGTGGAGCCTGCGAGCGCGCTGTGCACGATGAGGGCATTCTCGACCGATTTGCGCGTGATGATGTCGGAGGGTTTGAGATCCTCCCAGATCATCTCGACGATGCGGCGTCCGGAGGCGGACGCCATGCGCGGATGCGCCGCGTCCACCGCGGGAATGGATGCGGCGCCGGGCAGGCTCAGTCCCAGCACCTCGGTGATGGTGGTCATGGTGGAGGCGGTCCCCATGGTCATGCAGGTGCCCGCCGAGCGCGCGATGCCTGCCTCCATGTCATTCCACTCTTGAGTGGTGATGCTGCCTGCCTCCTTTTCAGCCCAGTATTTCCAGACGTCCGAGCCCGAGCCGAGAATCTTGCCGCCAAAGTGGCCGCGCATCATCGGCCCCGCGGGCACGTAGATGAGAGGCAGATTCATGCTGATCCCACCCATGACCGTTCCCGGCGTGGTCTTGTCGCAACCGCCCATCAGGACTGCGCCATCGATGGGATGCTGCCGCAGAAGCTCCTCAACTTCCATGGCCAGGAAGTTGCGATAGAGCATGGTGGTGGGTTTCACGAAATTCTCTGACAAGGACATCGCCGGGAGCTCGATGGGGAAGCCGCCGGCCTGCCACACGCCGCGTTTCACGTCCTCCACCCTCACCTTGAAATGATGGTGGCACGGATTGATGTCGCTCCAGGTGTTGATGATTCCGATGACCGGCTTTGCCAGAAAATCTTCGCGCTCGTAGCCCATCTGGAGCATGCGCGAGCGGTGGCCGAACGAGCGCAGATCCGTCGCGCCGAACCAGCGCTGGCTTCTAAGCTCGTTGAGAGTCTTGCGCGGCATTGCGTTGCTCCTGGTTATCTCTTGTTCGCCTTCCGCCAGACCTCGAAGTCCTTGCGTGTTTGCTCCTCGGTTGCCGGATAAAGCCCCAGGATGGAGCGGTCCTTGAGCACCTCCTCGGTCACGAAATCCTCGAACGCGGTCATCTCCACTGTCTCATCCGCGATCTCGTCGGCAAGGTGCGCGGGCACGACAACAACTCCTTCGCCATCGCCAACGATCACATCGCCGGGAAAGACCGGCGCATCGCCGCAGCCGATAGGCCCATTGATCTCGATCGCCTGATGCAGCGTGAGGTTGGTCGGAGCAGCCGGACGGTTGTGGTACGCGGGGAAAGGAAGCTTTCGCAGCTCCGGCGTGTCGCGAAAGCCGCCGTCCGTGACGACCCCGGCGCAGCCGCGGACCATGAGGCGGGTTATCAGGATGGAGCCTGCGGAAGCAGCACGAGCATCCTTGCGGCTGTCGATGACGAGCACGGCTCCCCGCGGACACTGCTCGACCGCCACCCTTTGCGGATGATTACGATCGCGAAAGACCTCGAGCTTGTTGAGGTCCTCTCGCGCCGGCATGTAGCGCAAGGTGAAGGCGATCCCCACCATCGGTGTTGCCGCCGTGTTGATCAGGTGCACGTCCTGGATCCACTGATTACGCAAGCCCCGCCGGTACAGCGCCGTCATCAGGGTTGGCGTGGCGACCTTCTTGAGCTTGTCGCGGGTTTGCGGGCTCAGCTCCGGCATCGGCTATTCCTCGCAAGCTTGGGCAGTGCGCGTGGCGTGCGGTTGGTGCCCGCCGTAGGGCGCGCTCATCGCATATGCCTCGGCGACCGGGGAAACTCCATACCTCTCCTGCAACGGCAGGGTGATCGCATTTGGCTCCGAGGACCGCGCCGTCGCGTCACGCGGCAAACATCCGTGCCTGTCATTCCGGCCGAGCGAGCCGGGCTTCGCCCCGCGAGGGAGAGCCGGAATCCAGTAGCCAAAACTGTTCGTGCATTCACGCCGGTCATGGATTACTGGATCCCGGCTGGCGCGAGCCCGGTTGAGCTGGGCTCGCTTGGCCGAGACGACGGCCCATTACAAGAAGCTCTGTGGATCGATGTCGATCTCGAGCTTGAGGTTGCCCCCGCGTTTAGGCGCAGCGGCAAGCCAACTGCGCAAGTATCCGGAGAGATCGAACGAGCGTGCCGATTTCACCAGCAGCCGGAAACGATGACGTCCGCGCACGACCGCGAGCGGCGCTTCCGCCGGCCCGAGGATGCGCACGTCAGGCGCGCTCGGCGCAGCTGCAACGAGACGACGGCCATAGCTTTCCGCGGCAACGCGTTCCTTGGCCGAAATCAGCAGGCTTGCGAGGCGTCCAAAAGGCGGATAATGGGTTCTTTCGCGCAGCTCAATTTCCGTCGTGTAGAATGCGTCGCGATCGGCTGCGAGCAGCGCCCGGATCACGGGATGCTCGGGCTGATGTGTCTGCAGATAGCCGATGCCCTGGCCTTCCTCACGCCCGGCGCGGCCAACCACCTGATAGAGCAGCTGGAACGTGCGTTCCGCCGCGCGTGGGTCGCCATTCGCCAAGCCGATATCCGCGTCGATAACACCGACGAGATTGAGGTTGGGAAAGTGATGGCCCTTGGCAACGAGCTGCGTGCCAATGATGATGTCGAACCGTCCCTCCGCTACCTCCTTTAGTTCCTCGCGCAAACGCTCGACGGATTCGACAAGATCGCTCGAGAGCACAAGGATACGACTTCCGGGAAAGAGCTCGGCGGCTTCCTGTTGCAGCCGTTCGACTCCGGGGCCTACCGCGACGAACGTCTCGCTCTCCTGGCACCCCGGACATTGCGCGGGCGGGGGCATCGAAAATCCGCAGTGATGGCAGACCAAGCGGCGCCTGAAGCGATGGTCGACCAGCCAGGCGTCGCAATTGGGACAACCCAGGCGAAAGCCGCAGTTGCGACAGAGCGTCAGCGGCGCGTATCCTCTGCGATTGAGAAACAAGAGCGCCTGCTCGTTCTTCTCCAGCTTGATCTTTACGGCTTCGGCGAGACGCGGCGCGATGAAGCGTCCGCGCGGTGGACCTTCGCTCCGCAAATCGATGGTCTCGATGTGGGGAAGATGCTGCCCGCCAAAGCGCTCCGGCAGATGCAGCCGCTCGTAGCGGCCGCGCCGCGCATTGACCTCCGTCTCAACCGACGGCGTTGCCGAGACGAGCACGATCGGGATGGCAGCGCCGCGCGCGCGCACAACCGCCATGTCGCGCGCATGGTAACGCGGCCCGTCCTCCTGCTTGTATGCCGGATCGTGCTCCTCATCGACGACGATGAGGCCGAGATCGACGTACGGTAGAAAGAGCGCCGAACGCGCTCCGGCGATGACGCTCACCTCGCCCTCCGCAACTGCCCGCCAGGTGCGCGCCCGGCGGCGGGGAGGAAGCGCGGAATGCCATTGCGCCGGGCACACGCCAAAACGCTGGGTAAAACGGTCGAGAAACTGTGTGGTAAGAGCGATCTCCGGGAGGAGCACAAGCGCCTGCCGGCGAGCGCGCACGGTTTCAGCGACCGCTTCAAAATAGAGCTCGGTCTTGCCCGATCCGGTGACACCGTCGAGCAGCGTAACGCTGTAACCGCCTCGAGCAACATGGGCGCGCAATGCATCTGCCGCGAAGCGCTGAGCGGAGGCAAAGTCTGGACGCGAAAAATCCGGATCAGGTATCCCTGCTATCGCCTCCGGAGGTAGCGGCAGGGCTTCCAGAGTGCCTTCGTCGATGAGGCCGTCAATGACCCCGGGCGAGACCCCCGTGGCCTGCGCAACCTCGCTTTTAGCGCGCGCAATACCGTCAGCGAGCAAAGCGAGCACGCGCCCCCGCGCGGCCGTCAGCCGCTGTGGTAGCGGCCCGATGAGCCGCACACCGACATGCTCGCGTGGCGGGCCGAGATGCTCGCCCATGCGCAGCGCCGTGCGCAGAACCATCCCACGCGGCGCAAGCGTGTAATCGGCGACCCAGTCTATGAAGTGCCGCAGCTCGGGCTTGAGCGGCGGCAGATCGAGCTTTTCCTCGATGTCCCGCAGGCGGTTGTGAAGCCTCGGGTTTATTGCGACATGATCCTTCCACACGACGCCTGTCGCTGAGCGGACCCCAAGCGGGACGCTGACGATATCCCCGGCGCTCAGTTCCAGATCGCCAGGCACGCGGTACGAATAGGTCTGGTCCAATGCGACCGGCACGAGCACATCCACACAGCTCACCGTGCTGAGCGATGCGGGCGGGGGGGTCCTGTGGCCCATAGGCGGTCGCATGCGCTCCAGAGCGGTGGCTGGTTAAGAAAAACTGAAGGAAATTATAGGACAGAGGAGGGATGCAACGACAGGCATACATGCCCGACCCCGGCGTCGCCGAGTTTTCATTCGTATCTGTCGAGCTTGCGGCAGAGTTGGCGCGCTGGCGCGCGCAATTATCGACCGAGCGGCGGCTCTCCGCGAACACGGTCGAGGCCTATGAGCGTGATGTTTCACAGTTCCTGCGCTTTCTGTCGCAGCATCTCGGCAGTGAGGTGACTCTCGACCTCCTTTCGGCCCTTCAACCCCTCGATGTGCGCGCATTCTTGGCGGCGCGCCGTTCCGACGGCATCAGCAGCCGCTCTTTAATGCGCATGCTCGCCGGTTCTCGCTCGTTTGCGCGCTTCCTGGAACGTGACGGGAAGGCAACGGTGGCAGCGCTGTTCATGATACGAACGCCGAAACCGGGAAAGACGCTGCCGCGACCGCTTGCGGTCGCCGCGGCCAAACGCATGACGGAAACCGACCCGCGTGCCGGCGAGGAACGCGAACCCTGGGTGCTCGCCCGTGACGCAGCCGTGCTCGCTCTGCTCTATGGCTCGGGGCTGCGTGTCTCGGAGGCGCTTGGGCTCAAGCGGCAGGACCTATCGGGAGAGCGCACCGAGACCTTCACCGTCACCGGAAAAGGCAACAAACAGCGCATGGTACCGGTTCTGTCCCGCGTGGTAGCCCTCATACGGGAATACATCGCGCTATGCCCCTACGATCTGCCCGCCGAAGGGCCGTTATTTGTCGGGGCGAAGGGCGGGCGCTTATCGCCGCGTATCGTGCAACTCGCGATGGCGCGCATCCGCGGGGCTCTGGGATTGCCGGAAAGCGCAACGCCCCATGCGCTTCGCCATTCTTTTGCCACTCATCTCCTCGCCGCGGGAGCTGATCTGCGGTCTGTGCAAGAGCTGCTCGGGCATGCGTCGTTGTCGACCACCCAAGTCTACACCGCTGTTGATACGGATCGGCTGCTGGAAGCGTACCGGAATGCCCATCCGCGGGCGTGAGCAGACTCTGCGGTCAGCAGGGTGGGCAAAATCGCCCGTTACGAGCGTACCACATGCCTCGTGCCTGCTCGCGATTTTGCCCACGCGGCTGACCGTGAGGATCGCGCCCGCGTGGGCACGGCGCGTGCACGATGTCGCCCATACTGAGAGGCGGTTCGGCGCGCGCCATTTGCCCACCCTACCGACCATTCGAGCGGACCCCCGCATGCTTGCCTCTTGCGAAGCGCGGTGCCTGTTCGATACATCGTCGCCGCAAAGCCTAGGGGAGGGTGACATGAGCCACGGCGTGCACGCGGTCCAGCATGAGGTCGAGCACCGGCTCAATCACGATGACTCCGCCGGGGAAGGGCGCGGGCACAAGCCGGCCGAAAATCAGAACAAGAAGATCGCGCTGCTGATTGTGGTTATCGCGCTGTTTCTCGCCTTCTCGGAGACGCTCGGCAAAAGCGCGCAAACCGCGGGCATCGAGCTCAACATCAAGGCGTCGGATACCTGGAACTTCTTCCAGGCCAAGACCATCCGTCAGACCACGCTGCGCGCGGCCGCCGAAGCGATGGCGGCCGAGCTGACGGCGAGACCCGATGACGCATCCAAAGCGGCGATGAGCAAGCAGGTCGACGCGTGGAATGCGACTGTCAAGCGCTACGAATCCGACCCGAAGGAGGGGGACGGGCGCAAGGAGCTGCGGGCACGGGCCGAGCAATATGAGCGCGAGCGGGATATCGCCATGTCGCGCTACCACAACTATGAGCTCGGCTCAGCGGCGTATCAGATCGGCATCGTGTTGGCCTCGGCGTCCGTCATCACGGGCATGATCGCGCTCGTTTACGGCGCCGGAGCGCTTGGAGTGGTGGGGCTTCTCTTCACCGGGCTCGGCCTGTTTGCACCCGGCGTGCCGCACGATGTGCTCCATTGGTTCTCGCATTTGTTTCAGGGAGCGGGGGCGCATTAAGTTCATCGCAGTTTCCAACGGCGCTGTCTCACCGCATCGCGGGTGGTGCCAATGATGTGGCCGACCTCTTGTGCGCAGGGTACAGGCCGCGTCGGCCAAGAGAGCTGGCGAGCTGATCGCGGGCATGAGTTCATATCAGCCAAAAACCACTCTTTCGGTCGTCAATGCCGTCTGAACTGACCGTGCACGGCGGCGGGCTGATCCATTTGTTTTCACCGGAACACGCTCTAAAAACACGCCGCGGCGCAGCGATGTGTAGCCAGCGTAGTTGTGGGATTTTTGCAACTGTCTGCATAATTCGAATTGGGTAACAAGGCGGGACTGATTCTTCGCTGCCATTGGTCATTAAAGTATGTGACTGTAGGATACCAAAGACCGCGTGTTGTTTTTTCACTCGGTGGAGCAATCTGATGGTCACGAGCAGCAGGTATCTCATGAACGGCAGCCCTAGTCGCTGCACGTTCTGCAACGAGCCATTCCGTTCTGTTGAAGTTTGGCGGACGGCTAACGGTGACCACTTCTGCTCGGAGTTTTGCGCAGACGACGCTGAGGAAGCGCACTTTCGCAAGCGCCGTGCTACTAGGCCTTCGGTTGCCGCGCTGATAATCCATTCGACCCGACTCTAGGATTGCCGATTTAGGCTGCCGTCATCGGGCGTATCGCACCACCGCATCTTTCTCCGGCGCCCAGTGGCCGATGAATTCCTGAACGTTCTGGCACCGCTGCTCGCGCACGGCGACGAGGCGATCGAATAGGTTGGGTCGGGCACGACGGGCCATGAGGGAGAGCGAAGGAGGAATATTTATGGAAGTTCACAACCTCCGCGCGCTTCGACAGCTTATCCTTCGTCTCGCGATGCCGGCGAGCCTTGCGCTAATGGCCGGGCTTGCGCCTTCGCTCGTCGCCGCCCAGGGAACGCCGCAACAGCGGGCCGCGTGCGAGGACGAAGCCAAGTGGTTGTGCAGCAATTACATTCCGGACGAGGGTGCAATCAAAGCGTGCATGCTTCGAAACCTGAAAGCTCTCAGCCCGCGTTGCCGGGCGATGTTTGGCCCGCCGGGCGCAAAGGGACGTAGATGACTCCAAACCTCCTGCCATCCGCAGCCCTCGACAGCGCCGCGGAAGCGGAGCAGTCTAGTCCGTGACCGCCGCAGCCGGTACTACCGCAAGGAAGGCGCGGCGATCGGAGCCCTGGTTGAGCTGACCCCCAGCCCCCCAGGGCTCTTTCTTTTGGCATCGCTTCCTGCAGGGCAGTCGTGACGCGCGATCCCCCAGTCGAGCCGCGGCAGGTTTTGCCCCGTCCTACAGGCTCCCCGTTGCTTGCGCATTCGCATCAGTGCGTTCGGTGGAACGCGGCCGCATGGCACACGATGAGAAAATATTTCTCCTGTGATGCCTGCGTTCACAACCCATTCGCTATTGTGCCAACAAAGAAACGACTTGGACTTGAACGGGAAACTCTCCTTTTAAGTTACTGACACAGTGCGATGCCCGCCCGTTCAAGCATTCGGCGGCGGGGCAAACAATCGAGACCATTCATGACAGACCTTTCCGTTGACGCCCGGCTGCTCGCAAGCGACCGCGGGCTCATTCCGCACATCAATCCCGCCGTAGTGA
The DNA here is from genome assembly GCA_036513475.1 of Xanthobacteraceae bacterium. Taxonomy (GTDB): domain Bacteria; phylum Pseudomonadota; class Alphaproteobacteria; order Rhizobiales; family Xanthobacteraceae; genus VAZQ01. The sequence continues at coordinate 12,002 of DATBYX010000189.1, forward strand.
CTTTCGCTTCGGCTCTGCTGGCGGCAGGCGCACTGGCACTCGCGAACGCCTACACTTGGCGGCAGGGCGCGCTGTTTCTCCTGGGTGGCGCACTGGGCTCGTGCTCTATCACGCGCTGTTCGGTTTCACCTCGGCCTGGCGCGTGTTCATTGCGGATGGCCGCGGTGCCGGATTGCGCGCCCAGATGTTGATGCTTGCCGTCGCCGTGCTGCTGTTCTTCCCGGCGCTGGCGCATGGCAGCCTATTCGGCCAGGCGGTGCATGGGGAGTATGGCGCCGTCGGCGTCTCGGTCCTGGCGGGTGCGTTCCTGTTCGGGCTGGGCATGCAGTTGGGCGGCGGCTGCGCCTCGGGAACACTCTATACGGCCGGCGGCGGCAACACGCGCATGCTGGTGACGCTGTTCTTCTTCATTGCCGGTTCTGCGCTCGGGGC
>DATBYX010000190.1:0-4854 GCA_036513475.1 Xanthobacteraceae bacterium
GCTGTCGTGCGGAGCAATCTCATTTGCTCTTGCCGCAGTGTTCATTCGCTTTGCAATGCGGCGGGTGCAGGCATTCGACAGCCTCGCGGAGAATGCCTATGGCATATATCTCGTCCACTACGTGTTCGTCATCTGGCTGCAATACATGATGCTCTCGTTTGCACTCCCTGCCATTATGAAGGGCGCCATCGTATTAGCGGGCACTCTTGCCCTGAGCTGGATTTCGACCGCGGCCATGTGTCGCCTCCGAATGGCCGCGCGCGTCCTTGGGAGGGAGCGCGTTCTGGTCAGAGCGCGGTAGCGTACAGGAATGGCCTTCAGTTACGTCCGATTGAGCCAACCGTCCCGACCAGCTTCAGGTCAGCCTAGAAATTTTTCATCATCCTTCATGCCGTTGGTCTTCACGCTTGCAGCTCGCAACCTGTTTCACGATCGGCTTCGATTTGTGGCCACTCTCGTCGGAATCGTCTTTTCCATGATCCTGGTCACCGTCCAGATGGGTCTCTATTTGAGCTTCGCTCGCATGGTGACGACGATGATTGATCATGCGGGCGCCGACTTGTGGATCATGCCCTCCGGCACGAAAAGCTTCGAGGATCCATCACTGTTGGACGAGCAACAACGGTTTCGCGCACTTTCCGTCGATGGAGTTGCAAACGCTGTACCCGTCGTAATCGGGTTCGCCCAGTGGCGAATGCCGAGCGGCAGGACGACACCAGTGTTTATTGTCGGATCGGATTTCAGATCCGGGGGGTTATCCCCGTGGAATCTGGTCGCCGGCAGCCTTGATGACCTTGAGATACCGGGCGCGGTTGCCGTCGACAGCTCCTACCTGGAGCGACTTGGGGTGGCCGGATTGGACGCGAGAGCCGAGATTCGCGACCAGAAGGCGCAGGTCATGGCGCTCACCAGCGGGATCCGGTCCTTTACGACCACGCCCTATGTATTTGCGCCGCTCGAGCGCGCACGCGCCTATACTGGCACGCCTACGAATAAGGCGACTTACTTGCTTGTGCACCTTTCCCCAGCCGCGGACCTCGAGCATGTGCGCAGCCGGTTGCTAGCCGACAGTTCCGACATTGAGGTCCTCAAACCTGCCGAGTTTAGCGATCGCAGTCGTTCCTTCTGGCTGTTCGGCACAGGCGCGGGCGCCGCGCTGATGGCGGGCGCCTTGCTCGGAGTCATCGTGGGCACCGTGATTGTCGCGCAAACCCTGTATTCCAGCACCAAGGACCACATCAATGAGTTCGCAACGCTGCGGGCCATTGGATCGTCCGGCAGATACATTCACAAGGTCATTATCTGGCAGGCGCTGCTCAGTGCAGTGATAGGATTCTGCATCGCCAGCGGAGTGGGCTTCCTGATCGTGAAGGAAACGGCCGACACCGCCTTGCCGATCACGATGACTCCGGGCTTGACGCTCGCCCTGTTCGCGTTGACCGTGGTGATGTGCGTCCTGTCAGCGATCGCGGCAATAGTCCAGGTCATCCGCATTGATCCCGCCATGGTATTTACGCGATGACGGAGCCGCTCGCAGAGGCTGCGGACATCGTCAAGTTTTTGGGCAGCGGCGCGGGGCAGGTGCAGGCACTCAAGGGCATAAGCTTGACGCTCTCAGGGGGTGAATTGACTCTGCTCATGGGACCCTCGGGGAGCGGGAAAACCACCCTCCTGTCCATAATCGGCTGCATGCTGCGCCCAACGCGCGGCGCTGTCAGGGTTTGCGGAAAATCAACCGTCGACCTCGGCCCCGAGGAGGCGGCCAAGCTGCGGCGCGACCATATTGGATTTGTGTTCCAGTCCTACCATCTCTTTCCCACGCTCACCGCTGCGGAAAATGTGCAGTTGGTGTTTGACGTTCGCGGCGAGAGCTCTGCTCGTGCTTTGGTCAAGGCAAGGGAGGCATTGGCCACCGTAGGACTTTCTCACAAGCTCAAGTCCTTCCCCCTGGAGCTCAGCGGCGGCGAACAGCAGCGCGTCGCCATTGCGCGTGCGATCGCCGGGGATGCGGCGGTCATTCTGGCGGATGAACCGACGGCTTCTTTGGACAGCGAGAATGGTCAGGCCATCATGCGTATTCTGGCCGACATTGCGAAAGAGCCGGGTCGCACGGTGCTGGTCGTCTCGCATGATCCGCGTATATTGCCGTTCGCCGATCGGGTCGTTTACATGGAGGATGGCCATATCGTTCGCGAAGAGCGAACGGGTGCGGGGCTCTCTGAGAAAAGCGAGGTCGAACGTGCTGTTATTGGCCGGCGTAAAAGATAGGAAGCTCGCGATTGCTCTGGGTCTGCTGATTGCTTGCTCCATTGCTGGTTCCGGTCTGCCGCTGCATGCCGAAGACACTTCGCCTGCATCGCGCGCCAAACCGGCAGACGAAAAACGATGGCAGGCGGTCGCTCCTGGCCGGGTTGAGCCCATATCCGGAGAAATCAAAGTGGTGGCTCCTATCGCGGCCCCCATCGGGGAAGTTCTCGTCAAGGCAGGCGACAAGGTCTCAGCCGGTGAGCCGCTCGTGCGCCTGCGGGACCCGGAGCCCTACGCGCGCTTGGCAAGTGCCCAAGCACAGATTGCCATGCGCAAGCGCGCAAGGGACGATCAGGCGCCGTCGAGTCGGGCGGCGGATCGACGCAAAGCCGAAGATGCCGTTGCCGATGCCGGGCAGGCAGTCCTGGATGCGAGGGCCGTTTTCGACCGGACAGCGCTGGACAAGCGTGCCGGCCGTGCGTCCGAATCCGACCTCGATTCGGCACGCTCGGCGCTCTCGCGAGCCGAGGACGATTTGAATCAGCAGAAGGCGGATCTCCGCGAGCTCGAGGCCGCCCCGACCACGCCCCTGCCCACCCAGGTCGAAGGCCAGCTTAACGTGGCGCGCGCGGAGCTCTTGGCGGCGCAAGCGACAATCCAAAAACTGACGATCCGAGCCCCAATCACTGGAACTGTGCTGCAGGTCAACGGCAAGCCGGGGGAGATGACCGCGCCGTCGTCGCCACAGCCCTTGATATTATTAGGCGACCTTTCGGCCCTGCGTGTGCGCGCGGAGCTCGACGAGCGAGATTTCGGGGAAATCAAGATCGGTCAGGTGGTCTCTGTGCGCCCTGAGGCTTTTCGAGGACGCGAGCTTCCTGGCACCGTGTCGTTTATAGCCCCGATCGTGCAGCCTTCCCGGACTGGTTCCCGCGGCCAGCGCAATCAAACCGATATCGATGTGGTGGAGGTCCTGATCGACATGGCCGACCCTGGTCCGCTTGCGGTGGGAATGAAGGTGGACGCCTATTTCAGGTACGACAGCACCAGCGCCCAGCATTAGGGTGAATATTCCCTGGTGAAACTTGGTTAACCGAATCAGCTGCTAATGGCTCCTCATGTCGTTGGAGTCGCAGCACCTCGGCGACAGTCGCGCTAAGAGAGAAATGCTGGCCCACTTTGGATGCGGAGTGTGGCTTTTCAGCACTAGTTCGAGGCCCGAGTTTCGTGTTGCTAATCTAACGTAGTTCAGCACAGGGGTAGCAGCTGATGAAAAAGATTCTGATCGCACTCGTTGCGACTCTCGTGGCAGTGAGCGTATCCGCTTGTGTCGGAATCGGTAAAGGTAAGGGCAAGGCTCCGCCTCCGATCGTCACGAAGGGCTAATCATCCAGCAACATCACGGAAGGGCCGGCTCTCGCCGGCTCTTCCGAAGCTGCTCCTTCTCCGTATCTGAAGCGCGCCATTGCTGGCGGTCGCGCCCGGCATGTAGTCGCGCTGCCTCTGCGTGGCGCCGCCTGGCGACGGCCGCGGCAGCGTTCTGGATTACCCCACTCTCGGCTTGGGCAGTGCTCGTCGGGCCGCGCTTTGGTGATTTGGAATCGGGTCTTCACAATTGTCCAAAGGGCGCGCGGCATTTCCGCAACAGCGCTTGGCAATCATGCAGCAAATCCCGGCCTTTCCATCGACAAACGGAACGCGCCGAGTATGTTTCGCATGAGCTCAACGTAGTTCGTATCGATCCAACCATCAAATACGAGGGCTTCGCTATGGTCTCGCGCTTCCTCGCAGGAGCGGTCTGCGCCGCCGGTCTTTTAATTGCGACATGCGCCAATGCCGACCCCGGCTATTATCCCATGTCGAATTTCCTGGCGATGTTCTCGGCCGTGCCGAGAAGCGTTGTCAGCTTTCCCGGCAAGTACGAGCCGGGCACCATCATAGTGTCAACGCGCGAGCGGCGGCTCTATCTCGTTCTCGGCAAAGGTCAGGCTCTGCGATACGGCATCGGCGTCGGTCGCGACGGCTTCACGTGGAGCGGGACCTCGACAATTAGTGACAAGCGGGAGTGGCCGGATTGGACGCCGCCCGCCGAGATGCTGCGACGGCGGCCCGATCTGCCCCATCATATGCGCGGTGGTCCGGCCAATCCGCTTGGCGCACGCGCAATGTACCTGGGCGATACCATGTATCGCATCCATGGCTCGAACGAGCCGCACACCATCGGCACCGCCGCGACTTCGGGGTGCATTCGATTGACCAACGACGATGTCATCGACCTCTATAATCGGGTCAAAATCGGCGCGACCGTAATAGTGCTTAAATGACATCCGCCCGACCGCCGGGGTCGGCACCTGCTCGTTCTTGCAGAACTCCCGATACGCGGTCAGCAGATCGGCAAAATTGATGCCGCGGAACGCCTTGCTCTCGCCCATCGCCTGTGGGTCGTCCATGGCAGTCGCGATGAGCTCGTCGAGGTTGATATCCTCGATGTCGAAGGCCTTGCGCATATGCGTGCAGCCGGCACGCAACAGCACCGCCACCCGGGGCTGGTCCGTCTCCCGATCAAACCGGGTGGTAATCGCCTCCGGCGCCGTCGTCACCTGACTA
>DATBYX010000191.1:0-2184 GCA_036513475.1 Xanthobacteraceae bacterium
TCGCGCGGTGCTGCACGTGGCGCTGCGCGCCCCGAGGGGAGCGTCGATCCTCGTCGACGGCAAAAACGTCGTGCCGGAAGTTCATGCCGTGCTCGACAAAATGGCCGATTTCGCCCAGCGCATCCGCAGCGGGCAATGGAAAGGCCACACCGGAAAGCGCATCCGCAACATCGTCAATATCGGCATCGGCGGTTCCGACCTCGGCCCGGTGATGGCGTATGAAGCGCTCAAGCACTACAGCGATCGCGCCATGACGTTCCGCTTCGTGTCCAACGTCGACGGCACTGATTTCGTCGAGGCGACACGCGATCTGGATCCGGCGGAAACACTGTTCGTCATCTCCTCCAAGACCTTCACCACGCTGGAGACGATGACCAACGCGCAAAGCGCGCGCGCTTGGTCGCTTCGCGGCCTTGGCGGCGATGCGAAAGCAGTCGCCAGGCATTTCGTTGCGGTCTCGACGAACGCCGAAAAGGTCGCAGACTTCGGCATCGACACCGCCAATATGTTCGGATTCTGGGACTGGGTCGGCGGGCGCTACTCAATGGACTCCGCCATCGGCCTTTCGACCATGCTTGCAATCGGGCCCGATCACTTCCGGGCAATGCTGGAAGGATTCCATGCGATCGACGAACATTTCCGTGCAGCGCCGTTCGGGCGCAACCTGCCGGCGCTCATGGGCCTCCTCGCCGTCTGGTACAACAATTTCTTCGGGGCGCAGACCGTCGCGGTGCTGCCCTACGAGCAGTACCTCAAGCGCTTCCCGGCCTATCTTCAGCAGTTGACGATGGAGAGCAATGGCAAGCACGTGACGCTCGCCGGGACGCCCGTGGACTGCCAGACGGGTCCGATCTACTGGGGCGAGCCAGGAACCAATGGCCAGCACTCCTTCTATCAATTGATTCATCAGGGCACCCGGCTCATTCCCTGTGACTTCATCGCGTTCGGACAGGCGCTCAACCCGCTTGACCGTCATCATGATATCCTGCTGGCGAATGTCATCGCTCAGGCTGAGGCCCTCGCCTTCGGGAAAACGAGCGAACAGGTAAAGGCCGAAGGCACGCCCGATTGGCTCGTCCCGCACCGGGTGTTCGAAGGCAATCGACCGTCCAACACCATTCTGATGGAACGCTTGACCCCGTTGGCACTTGGAAAGCTGGTCGCGTTGTATGAGCACAGCGTGTTCACCCAGGGCACGATCTGGAACATCGATTCGTTTGATCAGTGGGGCGTCGAGCTCGGGAAGGTCCTGGCGCAGCGCATCATCCCGGAGCTTGAAAGCAAGACCGAGCCAAGGCTCGGCCACGACAGCTCGACGAACAATCTGATCCGCCGCTACCGCAAGCTCAAGGTCGCAAGGTGACAAGCCGCGCAGTCAAGCTCGCTCCGTCGATCCTTGCCGCTGACTTCGCGCGCTTGGGCGATCAGGTGGCCGAGGCTGAGCGCGCCGGAGCAGACCGCATCCACGTCGACGTGATGGATGGACATTTCGTGCCCAACCTTTCCATGGGCGCACCAATCATCGAGTCACTGCGAAGGGCGACGCGCCTCCCGCTCGAGGCACACTTGATGATTCTGAATCCTGATTTCTTTGTCGATGAATTCGCCCAGGCGGGGACCGATACATTTCTGGTCCACTGGGAGGGCAACAACGATCTGTCGCGTACGGTGCAACGGATCAAAGCATCGGGAAGACGCGTCGGGGTCGCCATCAACCCCGCAACCCCCGCGGCCGTTCTCGAAGAGGTCATGCAGGACCTCGACCAGGTGCTGGTGATGACGGTGAACCCCGGATTCGGACATCAGCATTTTCTCAACACCACGCTGCCGAAGATCCGTCGCGCGCGGGAGATGATCGATCAAGTCAAGCCAGGGTGCAGCCTCGAAGTGGACGGAGGGGTGGATGCGACAACCGCCCCGCTGGCGGTTGCCGCGGGAGCCGATGTGCTGGTCGCAGGGTCGGCGATTTTCAACGACAGCGAAAGCGTCACGGCCGCCATGCAGCGGCTGCGGGCCGCAGTTCAGCTCTAACCGGGAAGAATGTCATGCAGCTTGCGATGATCGGACTGGGCCGGATGGGTGCCAATATGGTCCGGCGACTTATCAAAGGCGGCCATCAATGCGTGGTCTTCGACATGTCGCCAAAGGCGGTCGCGGATTTGGCGCGGGACAAGGCGGTCGGGG
>DATBYX010000192.1:0-6350 GCA_036513475.1 Xanthobacteraceae bacterium
CTGAGCACGGGATCGGTCATGAACAGACCGGTCGACTTCACGTCCGCGACGAATACTGCGTTCCTGTGTTGCGCAGAGATGTCCCGCGCAAGCATGACGCCGACCTTGTCGGCGAAAATCTCCTCGCCTTCGTTGTCAACAACGCCACAGCGGTCACCGTCGCCATCGAAGCCGAGCGCGACATCCGCCCCCACCCGCAGCACCTCGTCACGCATTGCGTGCAGCATCTTCATGTCTTCGGTGTTGGGGTTGTATTTTGGAAAGCTGTGGTCAAGGTCGCAATCGAGAGGAATAACCTCGCAGCCCACGGCTTCGAGCACTTGCGGCGCGAATGCGCCGGCAGTTCCGTTGCCGCATGCGCAAACCACCTTGAGCCTGCGCTTGAGCTTTGGCCGCCGGGTGAGATCGGCGATGTAGCGGGCGGGAAAATCCACGACAAATTCGTATGCACCGCCTCCGCGCAGGTCGAAGCGCGCCTCAAGGACGATGTTCTTGAGCCTGCCCATCTCGTCAGGACCAAAGGTGAGGGGGCGATGGGCACCCATCTTCACTCCGGTCCATCCATTGTCGTTGTGCGAGGCGGTTACCATCGCCACGCACGGAACATCGAGGTCGAACTGGGCAAAATACGCCATGGGGGTGAGAGCAAGACCTATGTCGTGAACCTTGCACCCCGCGGCCATGAGGCCGCAGACAAGCGCGGATTTCACCGCGGCGGAGTAGGCACGGAAATCATGGCCAGTGACGATCTGCGGCCTCACGCCCAATTCATGGATGAGGGTGCCAAGCCCCATCCCGAGCGCCTGCACGCCCATCAAATTGATTTCATCTCCAAGCAGCCAACGTGCGTCGTACTCGCGAAACCCGGTGGGCTTCACCAGCGGCTCGGATTCATACGCATAGGTATTGGGTTTAAGCGCAAATTTCGGCTTGGGAAACATCGCTCATCCTTGAACGGTCGCCGCGCACGCCCGCATAGCGCATGCGTGACGGCGGGAAAAGCGAATGCCCGGCTCCCGGTTCCGTACCGAGCCACCCAGTCGCTGACGGAAGGAGACTACTGCCGCAATCCGCAGCATCAGCTTGGTCGCGGCTTGGCGCGGGCGGTCGCTGAGGCGGTGAGCGGATCGTCAGGCCAAGGATGGCGCGGATAGCGGCCGCGCATTTCCGCCCTGACCCCGGCATAGCTGCCGCGCCAGAACCCTGGAAGGTCTCGGGTTATCTGCACCGGCCGGCGCGCCGGTGATAACAGCTCGATCAGGAGCGGCATGCGGCCGCCGGCAATTGCGGGATGCCGGTCAAGCCCAAACAGTTCCTGAACCCGGACCGAAATCTTGGGCCCCTCCTCGGTCTGATAATCGATCAGCACAGAGGAGCCGGAGGGTACTCTGAAATGGGTGGGCGCTTCCGCATCCAATCGGCGCCGCAAGCTCCACGGCAGCAAGTTCTGTAGAGCATGCGTGAGTCCGTCCGCGCTGAGCTCGGCCAGTGCCGTTTTGCCGGCAAACGCGATGCAGAGCCAGTCGTTGGCATTGCGCGCGAGCGCCTCATCCGAAAGATCGGACCATTCCGCGCCTTCGACGCGCCGCAGGAACATGACCCGGTCGCGCCATTGGCGGAGCGAAATTGTCCACGGCAGGTGCTCGATCCCGAGCCGCGCGACGACCTCGGCCAGCAGGCGTGCGCTCACCTCGCCGGGCGTGACTTTAAGGGGCTGCTCGGAAAGCAGGATCGCGCCGAGCGCGCGCAATTTCCGCGCGCGCAGGCTCTCCGTTGCTTGATCGAACACAATCTCCTCCCTCCTCTCGATGCGATCGGCGAAGAACGTCTCGATCTCTACAAGGCTTATTGGGGCTGCCAACTGGATGCGGCCATGGGCAGCCGTGCCGGTCACGTGAGCGACCGCGAGAAAAGACGCCCGTGAAAGCGCCGAGGTCTCCGTGACATGCGCTCCGCGGCCATTTGCGAGCAGGAAGGATCCGCCTTCGGCGCGGTTCTTTGCAATGCGATCGGGATAGGCGAGCGCGACCAGCGCCCCGGCCGAGGGAGCTTGTTGCTTTCCTCCCGAGGCAATTGCAGCGGGCGCATCCGGCGAGGACGAAAGCGATCGCCCAACGGCCGCCCAACGCTTCGCCATTGCACGTCCAGCACGCGAGCGCTCCGATCGATCGCGGCGTAAATGATCAAGCCGCTCGGCGAGCTCGATCTCCTTTCCCCCCAGACCAGTCTCGGTAAGTGTCAGGGCGATTTCGGCGGCAAGCTCGCTGGCCTCCATGCTCGCGGCGCGCACGACCATGCGGGCAAGCCGCGGTGGGAGCGGCAAACGCCTGAGGCTCCTGCCGGTGTCGGTGATACGCCCGCCCTTATCGAGGGCGTCGAGTTCGATAAGTAATTTTTTTGCCTCCGCGAGCGCCATCGGCGGCGGAGTGTCCACGAAAGTCAGCGTGGACGGATCGGCAACGCCCCAATGGGCAAGGTCGAGCAGGAATCCGCTGAGATCCGCGGCGAGGATCTCCGGCCGATTAGCCGGCTCGAGAGCACTCGTTTGCGGCTCATCCCAGAGCCGGTAGCACACCCCTGGCTCGGTCCGTCCGGCGCGGCCGCGCCGCTGATCGGCCGAGGCACGCGAAACCCGCACGGTTTGCAGCGTGGTCAATCCGAGTTCCGGCTCATAGCGCGGAACGCGCGCGAGCCCAGAATCGATCACCACGCGTACCCCCTCGATGGTGAGCGAAGTTTCGGCTACCGATGTTGCCAGCACGATCTTGCGCCGGCCAGGGGGCGCCAGTGCGATTGCTCGGTCCTGAACATGGGCCTCCAGCGCGCCGTGCAGCGCCACGACGTCGACCTCCGGCGCGCTGATACGCTCCCGCAACAACGTCTGCGTCCGGTGAATCTCGGCCGCGCCGGGCAGAAACACCAGTACCGAGCCCGCCTCCGATCGAATCGCGCCCAGGACGGCTTGCGTAACCTCCTGCTCGATCCCGAGCCGGGGATCCCGGCCGAGGTAGCGGGTCTCGACCGGAAAGCCGCGTCCTGCGCTCTCGATGACCGGAGCACCGCCCAGAGCGCCTGCGATCCTCGCCCCATCGAGGGTGGCCGACATGACCAGCAGCTTGAGGTCCTCGCGCAGGCCCTGCTGGACGTCGCGCGCCAAAGCAAGGCCGAGGTCGCCATCGAGTGAGCGCTCGTGGAATTCGTCGAAAAGGACCGCAGCGACGTCGTCGAGCCCGGGCTGATCGAGGATGCGCCGCGTGAATATCCCTTCGGTCACCACCTCGATACGTGTCTCGCTTGACACCCTCGAGCCGAAGCGCACGCGATATCCGACGGTCGCGCCGACGTTCTCTCGGAGCGTCGCCGCCATGCGCGCGGCTGCCGCTCGGGCAGCAATCCGGCGCGGCTCGAGCACGATGATTTTCTTGTCTCGCGCCCAGGCTTGTGCCGCCAGCACGAGCGGAACCCGCGTCGTTTTCCCCGCCCCGGGCGGTGCTACGAGCACGATGGTGTTATGCGCGACCAAGGCCGCAGTTAGCTCCGGCAGAGCAGCGTCGATCGGAAGCGGGCCACCGAGATGCATGCCGGGTTATGTGGGCGAATTGCCTTTCGGCACAACGCTTGAGCTGCCGCACCGAAGCGCGTGCATAACGCGCCTCGAAGGTGGCGGATTCGCCCGCGAGGTGATACTTCGGCGGTATGCCAGCCAAAGCCGCGCAACTCCGCACCAAGGTCTCCCCCGTCCAAGGCCGCTCGCTCAAAAAAGGCGACCACATCTACCTGATCGACGGCTCCTCCTACATCTTTCGCGCCTATCACGCGCTCCCGCCGCTCACCCGAAAATCGGACGGTCTGCAGGTCAACGCCGTGCTCGGCTTCTGCAATATGTTGTGGAAGTTGCTGCGCGAGATGAAACCGGAGGAGCAGCCGACGCACCTCGCGGTCGTCTTTGACAAATCGGAAAAGACGTTCCGCAGCGACATGTATCACGACTACAAGGCGCATCGCCCGGATCCGCCCGAGGATTTGCGCCCGCAATTTCCATTGATCCGGGAGGCGGTGCGCGCGTTCGACCTCCCGTGCCTGGAGCAGGGCGGGTTCGAAGCGGACGATCTGATTGCGACCTACGTGCGGGAAGCGTGCGAGGCGGACGCGACCGCAATGATCGTCGCCTCCGACAAGGATCTGATGCAGCTCGTGCGCGACTGCGTCGTCATGTACGACACCATGAAGGACCGGCGCATCGGCATTGCGGAAGTGATCGAGAAGTTCGGCGTACCGCCGGGCAAGCTCATCGAGGTGCAGGCGCTGATCGGCGATTCCGTCGACAATGTGCCGGGCGTGCCGGGCATCGGCATCAAGACGGCGGCCCAGCTGATTTGTGAATACGGCGATCTCGATACGCTGCTGGCGCGCGCGGGCGAGATCAAGCAGGAGAAGCGGCGCCAGGCGCTGATCGAGAATGCAGACAGGGCGCGTCTATCGAAAAAGCTTGTCACTCTGGATGATCACGTGCCCCTCGATGTGCCGCTTGCCGATCTCGCGGTGCATGAGCCGGACTACAAACGCCTGATCGCCTTCCTCAAGGCGATGGAATTCGTCGCGCTGACCCGCCGCGTCGCGGAGTTTTCCGGCATCGATGCGGCAGAGATCGAGTCCGACAGCAAGCTCAGCGCACGAACCGGGACACCGGCCCAACCGCCACGCCCCTCCCCTGTCAACCGCGCCACTGACCTTCCTGAAAGGAAAACCCAGAGCACGTCGATACCAGCCGGCGGCAAGGTTGAGCTCACGCCCCGGGCGCTTGCCGCTGCCCGCGCGGAAGCGGCACGGCATGCGAAGTTTGATCGCGCCCGTTACGAAGTCGTGCGCACCCTCGACCGGCTCGATGCCTGGATCTCCCGGGCAAAAGAGCTCGGGCTTGTGGCACTCGACATCGCCGCCACGAGTCTCGATCCCATGCAGGCGGTACTGTGCGGCTTCTCGCTTGCGCTCAATCCGAATGAAGCGTGCTATGTGCCGCTTGCCCACCGGCAGGGCGGCGATGGCGGCAAGGACGGCCTGTTCTCCGGAGGCATTGCACCCGATCAGATTGACGAGCAGCAGGCGCTCGCAGCTCTCAAGCCGCTGATGGAAGATGCAAGCGTCCTCAAGATCGGACACAACGTCAAATTCGATCTCCAGATGCTTGCGCTACGCGGGATCGCGCTTGAACCCTACGACGACATCCTGCTGATGTCGTACGTCCTCGATGCCGGGCGTTCCGAGCACGGGCTCGATGCGCTTGCGAAGCGCTATTTCGATCACGCGCGACTCGATTCCAACGAGATCACGGGATCGGGCAAATCCAGGATCACGTTCGACGGCGTGGATATCGGCAAGGCGACGGAATACGCGGCCGAGGACGCAGACATTGCGCTGAGATCATGGCGGGTGCTCAAGGCCCGTCTCGTCAGCGACCAGGTCGCGAGCGTCTATGAGACGCTGGAGCGCCCGCTCGCGGCAGTGCTGGCGCGCATGGAGCGGCATGGGATTTCGATCAATCGCCAGGCGCTGCTGCAACTCTCCAGCGAGTTCGGGCAGAAAGCTCTTGCGCTCGAAGCCGAGATTCAAAAGCTTGCCGGTGAGCCGCTCAATCCGGGCAGCCCCAAACAACTAGGGGACATTCTCTTTGGAAAGCTTGGTCTGCCCGGCGGGACCAAGACCAAGACCGGCGCCTGGTCCACCGGCGCACGCGCCCTCGACGAACTGGCCGAGCAGGGCCACGAGCTGCCGCGCAAGATTCTCGATTGGCGGCAAGTGGCGAAGCTCCGCTCGACCTATACCGAGGCACTCCCGAACCACGTCAATCCCACGACCCACCGCGTCCACACCTGCTACGCACTGGCGTCCACGACCACCGGCCGGCTCTCGTCTTCCGAGCCGAACCTGCAGAATATTCCGATCCGCAGCGAAGAAGGGCGCAAGATCCGGCGCGCCTTCATCGCCGTCGAAGGCCATCAGCTCGTCTCCGCCGACTATTCTCAGATCGAGCTGCGTCTCTTGGCCGAGATCGCGCAGATCGAGCAGCTGCGCAAAGCCTTCCGCGACAATCTCGATATTCACGCCATGACGGCATCAGAGATGTTCGGAGTTCCCATCAAGGGCATGCCGTCGGATGTGCGCCGTCGCGCCAAGGCCATCAATTTCGGGATTATCTATGGCATCTCGGCGTTCGGGCTCGCCAACCAGCTCGGGATCGAGCGCGAGGAGGCCGGGGCCTATATCAGAAAGTATTTCGAGCGGTTTCCCGGCATACGCGACTACATGGAAGCAAGCAAAGCGTTCGCCAAGCAGAACGGCTATGTCCTTAC
>DATBYX010000193.1:0-4177 GCA_036513475.1 Xanthobacteraceae bacterium
TAGTAGATCGCGGGAGCAAGAGCGTCGGCAAGCCCAATCGTGCCGTAGTCGCGCAGAAGCAACATCCAGCTGTCGAACGCTCCCGGTACGCAGGCCGCGAGCAGCCCCGTTCCCGGGACCATGTCGAGGCCGAGCCCGCGGTAGTGCGCAATGGTGGCCTTTGCCGGTGCCGGACCCTGCCCGCAGATCACTTCGGTCTTGAGCTTGCGGACATCATTGACAATGATCGGCACCTCTCCGCCCGGCCCATTGAGATGCGGCTCGACCACCTGCAGCGTAAAGGCGGTAGCAACCGCTGCGTCGAAGGCATTTCCGCCTTTTTCCAAGGTGGCCATTCCCACAGCGGTGGCGATCCAATGCGTGGACGCAACCACGCCGAATGTTCCCTCGATCTCGGGACGCGTCGTGAACGGATTGGGGTTGATGTTTTTCATGGGTGACCTTTGCCGGACCAAGCCGCCATATTAATCACAGCTGCGGGCCGCGACCAACTCGACACCGATCTTCCTGTTTGACAAGGTTTGGGTCCGATGATTCGAACCGGCGCCCGATGTTCATCCGGCTGTTGGGGGATGATCATGAGGCTCAAGGGCACGCATAACAATCCGAACTATTGGGATGGCAATTCCCCGCGTCTTTAGCATTCGTTCGTCAGATCCGTTTCTGCCTACGCTGATCGGAGCGCTGCTCGCTGGGGAGCTCGTTCCCGGATTTCCAGCAAATCGCGATCCGCTGGCCCTCGCCGGCGCCACAGTCTACCTGCCAACACGTCGGGCCTGCCGGCTCGCACGCGACATCTTTCTGGATGTGACCGGGCAAGAAGCCGCCATCCTTCCTCGCATCGTCGCTCTCGGCGACGTCGATGAGGACGAGATTGCCTTCGCGCAGGCGGCGAGCGCACACCTTGCGGCCGCCGAGCTGGAGCTTCCGCCCGCTCTCGGGGATCTGGAGCGGCGACTGTTGCTGGCGCGATTGATCGCACAATGGGCCGCTGGAATTGCCGCAGAGACGACCGGAGAAGCGCCCCTCGTTGCCAATACGCCGACGTCCGCGCTCGCACTTGCCGATGATCTCGCGCGCCTGATCGATGACACGACCATGCGCGAAGTTCGCTGGGAGCGGCTCGATAAGCTCGTGCCGGAAGATCTCGATCGTTATTGGCAGCTTACGCTCGAATTCCTCAAGATTGCGCGGGCAGTGTGGCCGCGGATTCTCGCGGAGCGCGGCGCAATCGAAGCGAGCGCCAGACGCGACGCTTTGATCAAGGCCGAAGTCAGTCGCCTTGGAGCGCGGGGCGATGGACCGGTGATCGCCGCAGGCTCGACAGGCTCCATGCCCGCGACGGCCGAATTGATTGCGGCTGTCGCCGGCCTTGCCCATGGGGCCGTGGTGCTTCCCGGACTCGACATTACCGTTGACGAGGAATCATGGGGGGTCATTGCCGGGAATGGTGATGGCGACGACTGGCCGGCGCTGGGGCATCCACAGTTCGCCATGCACGCGCTGCTGGGCCGGATCGGCGTCACGCGAGATGAGGTCGCGACCCTCGGAAGGCGTATCGCGCCCGCGCGTGAGCGCTATGTCTCGGAAGCCCTGCGGCCGGCTGCAACCACCCACCGGTGGCAAGAGCTGGCAAATTCCGATTTTCCGCTGCACGACGCGCTTCAATCGGTATCACTCATCGAAGCTGAAAATGCCGAGGAGGAAGCGCTCGCGATTGCGGTTGCGCTGCGCGAGGCCGTCGAGGAAAACAAGACCGCAGCCCTGATTACACCCGATCGCGCCCTTGCGCGCCGCGTGCTCGCCGGCCTCGCGCGATGGAAAATCCAAGCGGACGATTCCGCGGGCGATCCGCTCCCGTCCACGCCTGCGGGCCGATTTGCCTTGTTGGCAGCAGAAGCAGCGCTGGGCGGCCTGCGTCCGGTTGGCTCGCTCGCTCTGCTCAAGCATCCCCTGATGCGGCTTGGGCGCAAAGAGGACGCCTTTGCACGCGCCATCGCAGCGCTGGAGACGGCCATCCTCCGCGGTCCTCGACCGCAAGCAGGAACGGCCGGTCTTGCTCAGGCGCTGGCAACGTTCCGGAGCGAGCTCGGGAAGCTGCGGCGCAAGGAGGCTTCCGAGCTTCATCCCGCCGAACCGCGCGCCGAGCTCGACGCATGGGAGCTCGGTCTCGCTGCCGATCTCGTCGCTCAGCTGACCTCGGCTCTGGCTCCGCTCGAGACACTCTCTGCGACGGGCCGGCTGCGCGACCTCGCGGCACGACATGAACGCGTCATCGTTGCATTGAGCAGGACCGCAGCCGGCGAGTGCGCCGGCTTCAGCGGCCACGATGGCGTGAAGCTGCGTGAGGCGTTTCTCGATATTGCTGCGCTGAGCCGGGATGCGGATCTTGAAATCTCGCCCGCAGATTATCCGGGGCTGTTCAAGACCGTCATTGCCGAGCGGGTGGTGCGCCGGCCGGAACTGCCCAATGTGCAGGTGCGCATCTATGGCCTCCTCGAAGCGCGGCTCCAAAGCACCGACCGCGTTGTGCTGGGAGGTCTGGTCGAAGGCGTGTGGCCGCCGGAGCCGCGCCCGGATCCATGGCTGAGCCGCCCCATGCGCAACGCACTCGGACTCGATCTGCCGGAGCGGAGGATCTCGCTCTCGGCGCATGACTTCGCGCAGGCGCTGGGGGCGCGGGAAGTGGTCCTCGCATATCCCGCGCGACTTGGCGGCGCTCCAACAGTGCCCTCGCGCTTCGTCCAACGCCTTGCCGCGGTTGCGGGGGAGGGTCAATGGAACCGGGTGCGCGCGAATGGCGCCAGCTATCTCGCCTGGGCGCGCGCGCTCGATCAGCCCAAAGAGGTGAAGCGTGCCGAGCGGCCGGCGCCAAAGCCGCCCCGCGCGGCGCGTCCGACATCCCTCTCCGTGACCGAGATCGAAACCTGGCTGCGCGATCCTTATTCCATTTATGCCAAGCACATTCTGCGCTTGCGCCAGCTTGACCCTGTCGATTCTCCGCCCGGCGCGGCAGATCGCGGGATCCTCATCCATGGCGCGCTGAGCGAGTTCACAAAAACGTACGCGGCCGAATTACCACCGGACCCAACGCGTGCGCTGATCGAGATCGGAGCCAGGCATTTCACCCCGCTCGAAGACTACCCGGAAGCGCGCGCATTCTGGTGGCCGCGCTTCGTGCGCATCGCGCAGTGGTTCGCTGGCTGGGAAGTCGAACGCCGGAGCAGGATAGCCGGTATCAATGCGGAGATTAGCGGGCGCATCGAGTTTCCGATGGGCGAGCGCGTCTTTACCTTGCGCGCACGCGCCGACCGCATCGAGAAACTTGCGGCCGGGGACTACGCCATCCTCGACTACAAAACGGGACAGGTGCCGACGGAAAAACAGGTTCACACCGGCATCTCGCCGCAACTGACGCTCGAGGCCGCTATCCTGCGGGGAGGCGGATTTGTTGATCTCCCGCAGGCGTCGGTTGGTGAGCTGATGTACGTGTCGCTCAAAGGCGGGGAGCTGATCGGCGAGGGCAGAGCGATCCGCTTCAGCGACGGCAACACAGATTTCATCGAGCGTGCACTGGATAGACTGCAGAATGTTGCGCGCCGCTTCGAGGACGAGGAGCAGCCCTACCTGCCGCTGGTGCTATCAACGTGGAAGAGCCGCTATGGCAGCTATGACCACCTCGCGCGCGTGAAGGAATGGTCGGCCGGCAGCGAAGAAGAGATCGGGCCGCAAGAATGAATGTGGCGGCAAACATACCCCGCGCCGCGCGCATTATCCCGGAAGCTCTCCGGCGCATCCAGATGCAGGCGTCGGACCCTGCGGGGTCGGCTTGGGTTGCGGCCAATGCCGGCTCCGGCAAGACGCATGTGCTGGCGCAACGCGTCATTCGGCTCCTGCTCGATGGCGTCCATCCATCCAGAATCCTCTGCATCACATTCACGAAGGCAGCCGCCGCCAATATGGCCAACCGGGTGTTCGATGAGCTGCGTCGCTGGACCGCCCTTGATGATGCAAGCCTGGATCAAGCAATTCTCCGAATTTCGAATCTCGCAACGGATGTCATGCTGCGAACACGGGCAAGGCGGTTGTTCGCCTTCGCGCTGGACACCCCTGGTGGGCTCAAGGTCCAAACCATCCACGCCTTCTGCACGCGATTGCTCCATCAATTTCCCTTCGA
>DATBYX010000194.1:0-2966 GCA_036513475.1 Xanthobacteraceae bacterium
GACGATCATTTTGCTTTGCGCCACGGCGTGCGATGTGCCGGCGTGCACCTGATCATCGACCTGCACGGCGCAAAAGGTCTTGACGATATCGATCTTGTCGAGACGACGCTGCGCCGCTGCGTGGATGCAGCGCAAGCGACGCTCCTGCACATCCATGTGCATCATTTCCAGCCGAACGGGATCTCGGGGGTAGCGGTGCTCGCCGAAAGCCACATCTCCATTCACACCTGGCCGGAGGTCGGCTATGCCGCAATGGATGTGTTCATGTGCGGCAATGCCAATCCGGACGCCTGCATCCCCGTTCTGCGGGAGGCGTTCCACGCCGGTCGGGTCGAGGTCAACGAGCTCCTGCGCGGACAGGACGCCTAACCTAACCAGACATCAGAACTGCGCGAGAGGGGACAGGCGGCCATGACGCGTCGGTCCTTCCCTTGCGCTCCGGCGCCTCGGGCATGACCGGCAAGCGCTGGATTTCCGAGACGCTGTTCGATGATCTCGGCTTCCGCATGACCTTTGCGGTGGACCGTGTGCTGTACGAGACGCAGACAGAGCACCAGCATCTCGTCCTTTTTGAGCACGCCTTCTTCGGCAAGGTCCTGATGCTCGATGGGGCCACTCAGGTTACCAGCAAGGACGAGTTCATCTATCACGAGATGATGACCCACGTGCCCATCCTTGCCCACGGTCATGCAAGGGAGGTGCTGATCATCGGCGGCGGTGATTGCGGGATCGCTGAAGAGGTGCTCAAGCACGCGTCGGTGAAGCGACTGACCCAGGTGGAGATCGACCCCTCGGTGGTGGAATTCTCCAAGGAGCATTTCCCGGAGTTCACCCGGCCGGTCCTCACCAATCCCCGCTTCGATCTGATCATCGACGATGGGATGAACTACGTCCGCAGTACCGAACGACGGTTCGATGTCATCATCGTCGATTCGACCGATCCGCAGGGCCCGGGCAAGGTGCTGTTCAGCGAGCGATTTTACAAAGCCTGCAGGCGCTGCCTGAATAGCGGCGGCGTCATGGTCACGCAGAATGGAGTACCCATTCTGCAGTCGAGCGAGCTCATCTCGGGAATTCGCAAATTTCGAAAAATCTTTGCAGACGGGTACTGTTATGTTGCGGCCATTCCGACCTATGTGGGCGGCCATATGGCCATGGGTTGGGCATCGGACAATCCGAAGCTGCGCACGCTCCCGGTCGTGAGCATCGCCAGCCGCTACAAGAAGGCCGGTAGCTTTGCAACGAAATATTGGACACCGGAAGTGCACGTGGCAGCGTTCGCGCTGCCCCGTTTCATTGCGGAACAGGTGGCAAAAGCCGCCGCGCGGTGAAATTAGGGAGACTTACTCTCTTCGTTCGCCACGTCAAAATTCAATTCGATCATGATGTTGTTCGGATCAGTGAGAAAAATCTGCCAGCGGCGGCTGTTCGGTACCTGATTGACGCGGAAAGAGACCCCCTTGCCGGTGAGGTGCTGCTTGATCGCCTCGAAGCCGCGACTGCCGAACGCGACATGATCGATCACCCCGGAGTCCGCGGGTTGTTGCCTGTCCGTGGAGGAAATGTCGTTGAGGTGCAGCACCGGGTGCCCTGCACTGTAGAGCCACGCACCGGGAAAATTGAACGGCGGCCGGGGTCCGTTCGTCAGTCCTAACACCTCCTCATAGAAGCGAATGGTATCGCCGAGCTTGCGGGTCGAGACATTATAATGGTCGAGCATGCCGACGCTCATCTCCATGACATTCTCCTTTGCGCCTTCACACGCTCTGCTCTATCGGAAAAAATGGGTTGCGACGAGTGGTCCTGCGGGGTGCCTGGACCTGCCGGTACGAAAGAGGGCGGCGCAAGGCGCCGCCCAGTCGACCACGCAGGAGGAAGGACGTCTGCGGTGAACGCGAAGCTGCCAGACACTTCGAACAGCAGGAGCTATCTCTCTTGCGCACCGGGCGGCTGATTCGTCAATACATTTTGTCCGCCTGTTTGCCCCGCCTTTGCGCGCTCGGCTTGACTCGACTTCGACGGCGTAACCCGCCGCGTTGGTTCGGTGGATTACGCAACGCGGTACCACCTTCGGCCGTACCGCTTCGCTAATCCCGCCTGCCTGCCGGATCAACAAACCCCAAGTCGGAATGCCCAGCGGTTGTTCCCATTCTGCCGCAGCTTGAAGGCTGCCCATCTATCGGGGCATATACTTCTCTCCAATCTTCAAGCGTCCCAACAACGTCCGGGGAGGAGTGACTGTGATCTCAACGAAATTCATGACCGTTCTCTCTGTCATCGCGATGATCGCAGCGAGCAACGCTGCCCGGGCGGAAGACACCCTCAAAGTTGCGATCCCGCAGCGCGGCGCCTGGGATGCCGGGGTGGCCGACCTCGGCCAGCGAGGCGGGATTTTCAAGAAGCACGGGCTCAACCTGGAAAACCTTTATGTGCAGGCCGGGCCCGAGTCGATCCAGGCACTCATTGGGGGCAGCATCGACATTGCGACCGCCTCGGGCGTGTCGGCCGCGGTCGGCACGTTCGCAAAGGGCGCGCCCATTCGCATCATCGGCAGCGAGATGATCGGCGGGCCCGACCTCTACTGGTATGTGCCGAGCAACTCCCCGATCCGCCGGGTCGAGGATTTCAACGGCAAGACCGTCGCGTACTCATTGACCGGCTCGTCGAGCCACGCTGCGCTGCTTGCGCTCATCGCGCAGTACAAACTGACAGCCAAGCCTACATCGACCGGCAACATTGCGTCGACCATTACTCAGACCATGACCGGCCAGGTCGACGTGGGCTTCGGCGCGGCGCCGTTCGGTCTGGATCTCGTGGAGGACGGCAAAATTCGCATCATCGCGACAGGGAACGACGTTGCGTCGCTGCACACCCGCACCGTCCGTGTCAACCTCACCAGCGTCAGCAACTTGCAAAATCGCCGCGATGCCATTGGCCGGTTCCATCGCGCGTACAAGGAGACTGTT
>DATBYX010000195.1:0-12275 GCA_036513475.1 Xanthobacteraceae bacterium
CGACAATTGCGGTTGACACCCACATCTTTCGTGTTGGCAATCGCACTGGTCTTGCGACGGGGGCGACGCCGTTCGAAGTGGAAAGCAAGCTCGATGAAATCGTCCCGCCCCGATACAAGCGCCATGCGCACCACTGGCTGATCCTGCACGGGCGCTATGTATGCGTGGCGCGGCGTCCTCTTTGCGAGCAATGCCTGATCGCCGATCTGTGCAAGTGGCCGGGAAAGACCCTGCCCGTACCTGCACCGGTCCATGCCGGTGCCCCGCTGGCGCCACGTTCGCGGCAATAACTGCCGGGTAAACCTGGAGGAGGTTGCATGCGTTCGCATTGGCGTAAGATCGCGCTCGGCGTCGCGGTCGGCGTTGTCGCGATCGTCGCCATAGCAATAGGGATGAGCTGGTTCGGGCCGCGCGAGCGGCGACCGGCGCTGGCCGCGGCACCGCCGCTTGCGCCAGTGACACGCAGCTCCACCATCATCGTGCCTGTCGCCATCGCCCAAACTGCCATCCGCGATGCCTTGGAGAAGGCGGCACCGCGCGACCTTTCCGGAAAGCCCGAGATCCCCTCTCTGCCGTTTATCAGTGATGCCGATATCGGCTGGTCGGTCGCGCGGGGGCCATTTACGCTGTCAGGCAGGCCCGAAGGGCTCTCCATATCGACCGCTTTCAGCGGAAGTATGCGTGCGAGCGGGCAATTTGCGGACTCGTCCGGATTGCTGGGACAGTCCAGGGATCTGCAGGGCCTGCTCGGGAGCCTCCTCGGCGGAAATGCGGCTCCGTCGCCAAGCCAGGAGCAAGGAGGAAAGGGACAGGAGCAGCGCGCCGAGGTTCGGGGAGCGGTCACTCTCATTGCGCGCCCTTCGCTTCTGCCGAACTGGCGCGTGGAGCCGAATCTGACGTCTCAGGTGACGATAGCGGACGCCTCCCTCTCGATGATGGGCATGAAGCTCAGCGTTCCCGATTCGATCAGGCCGCTGCTCGATCGTGCCATCAATGAGCAGGTGTCGCTTTTGCAGGCCACCATCAGGAACGATCCGTTTGTCGAGGCGGCAGCGCGGAATGAATGGGCCAAAATGTGCCGCTCGGTGTCCCTCGGCGCCCTTGATCCGCAAATGCCCGATTTATGGCTCGAGCTGCGGCCCACTCGCGCCTTTGCCGCCAATCCACGCATCGACGAGCGTTCCGTGTTCCTGACGGTCGGAGTGCAAGCCGACGCCCGTATTGTGCCGAATGAAACAAAGCCCGAGTGTCCGTTCCCTGCGCAGTTGGACATCGTCCAGCAGATGCAGCAAGGCCGTGTCAGCATTGCTCTGCCGATCGACATTCCTTTTACTGAAATCAATCGTTTGATGGAGGCGCAGCTGAAGGGAAAAACTTTTCCCGAGGACAAAAGCGGTGCCTTCGTTGCTACCATCAAGAGCGTCAGTGTTGCGGCCTCCGGGGACAGGCTGTTGATCTCGGTCGCGGTGAGAGCAAACGAGACAAAGAGTTGGTTTGGCTTTGGAGCCGACGCAACCATCCATGTCTGGGGTCGGCCGATCCTCGACCCTGCGCGGCAGATCCTGCGGCTTGGCGACATGTCCCTCGACGTCGAATCGCAAGCGGCATTCGGGACGCTGGGCGCGGCGGCGCGGGCGGCGCTTCCGTATCTGGAGCAGACGCTCTCGGACAAGGCAGTGATCGACCTAGTGCCGCTTGCACAGGAGGCACGCAAGAACGTTGCCAAGGCGATGGCCGATTTCACCAAACGCACCGACAGCATTCGGGTTGACGCCGAAGTCACTGATCTGCGCCTGGTGGGCCTGGAATTTGACGCCAAGACGCTGCGGGTCGTCGGCGAAGCTGACGGAACCGTGCGGGCAGCCGTCATGAAGCTCGATGACAAATAAATTGACGAAAGCGATCGACCCCCACTGCAGCTCGCCGTCGATGCGCGACGACGGCGTTGCGGATGCATCGATCGCGTGCCCCAAACCGGCCGACGCCTTGCCCGGGTGGACTCGCCGCTTGTTCCTTGCTGCATGCGCGTCCCTTGGAAGCGGCCCGGCATGGGCAGCCCCGCGCAGACCTCCACCCGAGACGCCGCGTTCCGGCAATGTCGACGTGATCATTATCGGTGCCGGCGCGGCGGGAATTGCCGCCGGCCGCCGGCTTGCGGCTTCAGGCAGGCGCTTTGTCCTGCTCGAAGCAGCAAACGAGATTGGAGGACGGTGTATCACCGACACCAAATCATTCAGCGTGCCGTATGACCGCGGCGCGCACCGCATTTACCTGGCTGACAATAGTCCCATTGCCAAGCTCGCCCCGCAGACTGGCCTTGACCTCTATCTCGCGCCTCCCGGGCAGCGCATGCGCGTCGGCCGGCGCTACGCGCGCGAAGGCGAAATGGAAGATTTCCTCGCAAGCCTGGTTCGGGCCAACACCGCTATCCATGACGCCGCGCGCAAGGGGGACGTTGCCTGTGCGCAGGTCCTGCCGAAAGACCTGGGCGAATGGCGGCCGACCATCGAATTCCTCCTGGGTGCCTACAGCTGCGGCAAGGATCTCGCGGAGCTCTCGACGGTCGATCTTTCCCGCGCGGCCGAACGCGACAACGGCGCATTTTGCCGGCAAGGACTGGGTACCCTTCTCGCAAAACTCGTGCCCGCGGGCACGGTTCAGGTTTCGACGCCGGTCACCCGTATCGACTGGGGACGCGCAAACGTGGAGGTCGAAACACCCAAAGGTCAATTTCGCGCGCCGACGGCCATTGTCACTGTCTCCACAAATGTACTGGTATCCGGGAAAATCAAATTTGACGTCCCCAAGCGCCATCTCGATGCGGCCAACAAGCTCAAGCTTGGAAGTCACGATCACATTGCCGTCGAGCTGACAGGAAATCCGCTCGGGCTGCGAACCGATGAGCTGGTCCTGGAAAAGAGCGAAAACAAGGAGACTGCCGCAGTTTTTGCAAACGTGTCCGGGTCAACGCTTTGCATCATCGACGTGGCAGGTAATTTCGGGCGGGATCTCACTGCCAAAGGCGAACCCGCCATGATGGAATTCGCCAACAGCTGGCTTGGGGGCCTATACGGCGCCGATATCACACGCAGCATCAGGCGCCACCACGCCACACGGTGGAACTACGAGCCGTGGGTTTTGGGTGCCGGATCCGCTGCTGCGCCGGGAGCCCAATCGGCACGCAAGGTCCTGATGGAGCCGGTCGCCAGTCGTATCTTCCTTGCTGGTGAAGCCGTGCACGAGACGCTGTGGGGTACAGTCGGGGGCGCGTGGGAATCGGGTGAACGTGCGGCCGACGCTGTCCTCAGGCTTTTCGGCGGGCGACGCGGATGAGCGCCACCAATTAGGCTAGGCGCGCAATACTGCTCCCGTGCGCTTCTTGACTTCCGCGACGATCTTGCCCGCGACCGCCTCGATTTCCTGATCGGTCATTGTCTTGTCGCGCGGTTGCAACATCACCGCAATGGCAATTGATTTTTTGCCGGGCTCGATTCCGGAGCCCTGATAAACGTCGAAGACTGCGATCTTGCTGATGAGCTTGCGATCGGCGCTCTGAGCGGCCCTTATCAGGTCGCCGGCGCGTATGGACTGATCGACCACAAACGCAAAGTCGCGTTCGATTGGCTGAAATGGTGAAAGCTCAAGCGGCGGCTTCGCGCGCGTGGGTTTCACCTTAGGCTCTGGAATCTTTTCCAGGAGGATTTCGAACGCGACAACGGGACCATCGGCATCGAGTGCCTCCAAGGTGCGCGGATGCAACTCGCCGAAGTGCCCGAGCACGCTCTGAGGACCGATCTGAAACGTCCCGCTGCGGCCCGGATGGTACCAGGCAGGCCCGCCTGGAACGACCTGCAGCGCCTGGGTTGGCGCTCCGGCCGCTGCAAGCACCGCAAGCGCGTCGGCTTTTACGTCGAACGCATCCACCGGAACCGCAGCTGTGGACCAATGGCGCCCCACGCCCTCCGTCTTGGCGAGGTGGGTGCGCACGCCGGCGGCGGCGGTGAATTGGTCCTCAGGGCGATCGCCTCTGAAGATCGGACCAACTTCGAACAACGCGACATCGGCAAAGCCGCGATCGGTATTTCTCTGGGCGGCTGCGACCAGTCCCAGGATCAGGCTCGGCCGCATGTCGGAAAGATCTGCCGCTATGGGATTGGCAAGCGCGAGCTCACTATTTCCGCCGCCGAACAGCGCGGCCTTGTCGTGGGCGATGAACGACCAGGTAACCGCCTCGACCATTCCGCGCGCTGCGAGCGCGCGCGCAGCTTTGCGCCGGCGGGTCTGCAAGGGTGTGAGCACAGGTCGGCGGGGCGCCTCACCACGGTCAAACGGCGTCGCAGGAATGCGATCCACGCCGATGATCCGCACGACCTCCTCGACCACATCCGCCTTTTCGCGAACGTCGCCCCGCCATGACGGCACCTGAATGCTCAAGCTTCCGCCGTGGGCAGTTGCTGAAAATCCGAGGCGGCCCAGCACGGTTTCCACTTCGGTTGAATCGATACGAAGGCCGGACAACCTCGCCACCTCGCCGGTCGGAAAATCTATGCTGTGCCCGGGCACTTCCACTTTGCCCGCAACGGTCACGTCGGAAGGTTCGCCCCCGCAAAGATCGACCACCATCCTGGTGGCGAGCTCAAGCCCGGGCAGCATGAAAGCCGGGTCCACCCCGCGCTCGAAGCGATAGCGAGCGTCCGAATTGATACCGAGCTTGCGGCCGGTGTGGGCAATGTTGGCGGGATCCCAGAGCGCCGATTCGATCAGCACGTCCGTTGTCCGTGCCGAGCATCCCGTTGCCTCACCCCCCATGATACCGGCGAGCGATTCCACCCCGCTCTCGTCGGCGATCACGCAAATGCTCGCATCGAGCTCGTAACACTTGCCGTCCAGCGCAAGCAGCGTTTCCCCCGGGCGGGCGCGTCGAACGGTCAAGTTGCCATTGACCTTCGCCGCATCGAACACATGCAGCGGGCGCGCGCGGTCATAGGTGATGAAATTGGTGATGTCGACGAGAAGGTTTATGGGGCGAAGTCCGATCGCAGTGAGCCGGCGTTGCAGCCACTGCGGCGACGGGCCGTTCTTCACTCCGCGAATGAGCCGCAATCCGAACGCGGGACAAAGCGAGGGGGTGGATCCGAACTCGAGCGTGACCTTGGTAGGACAGGGAAACTGTCCTCGCACGGGTTCGATGGGCCGGCTCTTCAATGATCCCATTCCGGCGGCGGCGAGGTCGCGTGCAATGCCGCTTACTCCGGCGCAGTCGGCGCGGTTCGGAGTAAGGTTTATCTCGATGACGGGATCATCGAGCCCGGCCCAGTGCGCGTAGCTCGCGCCCACGGGCGCATCGTCGGGCAGCTCGATGATTCCCTCGTGATTGTCCGAGATCTCCAGCTCGAACTCCGATACCAGCATCCCCCGGCTTTCGACGCCGCGGATCTTGCCGATGCCGAGCGTCGTGTTCTTGCCTGGTATGAATGCGCCAGGCGGCACAAAAACGCCCTTCATTCCCGCTCGCGCATTAGGCGCGCCGCAGACGACCTGCACTGCATCGCCGGTACCCGTATCCACCATGCAGACCCGCAATCGATCGGCGTTGGGGTGCTGTTCGGCGGAAAGGACCCTTGCAATGGAAAACGGCGCAAGCAGATTGCCGCGGTCGACGACCCTCTCCACCTCGAGCCCGATCATGGTGAGCTTGTCGACGATTGTCGCTAACGGGGCATCGGTCTCGAGATGCTCCCGGAGCCACGCCAAAGTGAATTTCATCACGCGCTGAGCCCTCCGGCGAGGCTCGGAAAATCGAGCGGCCGAAAGCCGTAGTGGGATAGCCAGCGCACGTCGGCGTCAAAGAAGGCGCGCAGATCCGGCATGCCATACTTGAGCATGGCGATCCGATCGATGCCGAGGCCCCAGGCGAAACCCTGATATTCATCCGGATCAAGCCCGCAGTTGCGCAGCACGTTTGGATGCACCATGCCGCAGCCGAGGATTTCCAGCCAATCCTCGCCCTCGCCGAACCGAATCTCGCCCTTGTCGCGCTTGCATTGGATGTCGACCTCGAGGGACGGCTCGGTGAAGGGAAAGAAGGACGGGCGAAAGCGCATCTTGACGTGATCGACTTCGAAGAAAGCTGCGCAGAATTCCTGCAGGATCCACTTGAGATGGCCGAGGTGCGAGCATTTATCGATGACCAGACCCTCGAGCTGATGAAACATCGGGGTGTGCGTCTGGTCGCTGTCGCTGCGATAAGTGCGGCCGGGGATGATGACCCGAATGGGGGGCTGCTTGGCCAACATGGTTCTGATCTGCACGGGCGACGTATGCGTGCGCAACAAAAGGCGGGATCCGTCGGGCTTCGGATTTAGATAGAACGTGTCGTGCATTTCCCGTGCGGGGTGTCCTTCGGGGAAATTGAGCTTGGTGAAATTGTAGTCCTCGGATTCGATATCGGGTCCTTCCGCAACGGAAAAACCCATATCCGCAAAGATCGCGATCAATTCGTCGTTGACCTGGCTCAGCGGGTGGACGCGCCCGACCTCGGCGGGCGGCTCACGGACGGGGAGCGTAACATCCAGCGTCTCGGTATTGAGGCGCGCATCGAGGGCGGCATTCTTCAGCTCGTCCTTGCGTTCTGCGATGGCCGCACCCACCCGTTCTTTCAGGCGATTAATCAGCGGACCCTGCTCTCGGCGCTGCTCGGGGGTCATCGCGCCCAGGGTTTTCAGCAACGCTGAAACCGATCCGCTTCTGCCCAGGGCCGCTATGCGGATCGCCTCGACGGCCGCCTCATCCTTGGCCGCGGCGATCTCACTCAGGAGCTCGTTCTCCAGGACGCTAGGGTCTTTCATTCCCATCCCGCATTCAGCTGCGCCAGCGCAGGGTCTTGGGCTCGAGCGGATTCCTGAAGGCGCGGCCCTGGGCCTGCGCAGCGATCCATTCATCCTTTACCCGCATCCACCAGCGCGCCTGCGTATCGGCATCGTTGATCAGCATGAGCTTTGGCCGATAGAGAAGACCCTCACGCTGCCGGATCACCACTTGCCGGTCCTGATCCAAAAAGATGCGCATGAAGATTTTGAGCAGCGGCGCAAGCGGACCCACCCAGCGCGGCGAGGCCCAGAAGATCTGGTGCACTTCCGTCGACTCGTCCGTAATCGGGGTGATTGCGGTGAGCCCCACGACCGTCTGCCGGTCTCCATGCACTTCCTCGATCCGCAGCCCTGGCAATTTGTAGGAGATCTCGGTCTCCACGTTGTGCCCCAGTAATTTGTACACCAGATTTTGCGGCGGGAGCCGATGGCGGACCATCTGCCAACCCAGCTCGATCGGCTTGAATTCCTTCTCCTTCGGCCGCAGCTTTGTGGCCTTGTGCTTGAACCATCGCGACGTGTGCACATAAGCGGCGTGGGTCGGATCCATCAGGCCGAACGCGGCGTGATCAGTTGAGCAGGGAAATGGCAACATGATCGCGGCGGCGGGGCGCGCCTCTTTCGAAAAGACCGGCATGCGCGGAGGCTCGGGCGGCTCGACCGCATCGAAGGATTGTTTGGGATGCCGGAAATAGATCCAGACCAAGCCCTGTTGCTCTGTGCAGGGATAATCTTCGCAGCGAATCCTGGCGAGGTCGATCTCCTGCCCTTCGCGCAGTGATGGAATTTCCACGCAAGTGCCGGCGGTATCGAAGCGCCAGCCGTGGTAGCAACACGCGATGGTCTCGCCGTCGAAATGGCCGTAATGCAGCGGGATCCCGCGGTGCGGGCAGGCATCGCGCAATGCGAAAACGCGCCCGTCTCGCCTGCGCCCGATGACAAGCGGCGCGCCGAGCAAAACTTTGGGTACCACGCGGCCGGGCCGCAGATCGGCGCCGGGGAGCGCAACGTACCATAGCCCCCGCAGCAGTTCGGCTTTGAGATCCTGCATTGTCCACGTTCCGCGATGCCAGCTCGGGCATGTGACCGGCTGCTCTCGGCATGCAAATGCCGAGCATGCGGGGAAGGGCTTATTACCAGCGCGAAGGGGCGGGTTTCAAACCCGCGTCCACCATCGGAAGCCGCTGCACCGTCAAGCCGTCAAGCCGCGATCGCCGCTCTTGCCTTCTCGACGATGGCTTGGAACGCGGCGGGCTCCTGGATTGCAAGATCGGACAACACTTTCCGATCGACCAGAATTCCGGCCTTGCCTATGCCGTCGATGAAGCGACTGTAGGTGAGGCCAAATGGGCGCACCGCGGCATTGAGACGCTGAATCCACAGAGCACGGAATGTGCGTTTTCTGCGCTTGCGGTCGCGATAGGCGTATTGGTTGGCCTTCTCAACCGCCTGCTTGGCAACGCGAATGGTATTCTTGCGCCGCCCGTAAAATCCCTTCGCGGCCTTGAGGACCTTCTTATGTTTTGCGTGGCTCGTGACCCCGCGCTTCACGCGCGCCATGGCGAGTCTCCTTCAGCAAATTGCGTTCAAACACCAGTGCAGGGCTTTCGATCAGCCGTTCGGCAGGAAGTACTTTTTGACGGTCTCTCCGTCGGTCTTGAACAGCACGCTCGTGCCACGCAGCTGTCGGATCTGCTTGTTGGTACGTTTGATCATCCCGTGGCGCTTTCCGGAGTGCTGGTAGAGCACCTTCCCGCCGCCGGTCACTTTGAATCGCTTCTTGGCCCCGGATTTGGTTTTGATTTTGGGCATTTGGCTCTCCTATACGGTTCCACCATGCCACTGCCCTGGCTGGCGGACCGGGTTGCTCGTTCGAGCTGCTGCTGATTGTTGCGCCGTCGCCGCGGCAGCCCTGATGGCCGGGCAACGGGAAGCTCGCGGGTTTATGGCAGACGTGTCTGCGGATTACAACCGGGGGGCTTCGCTGCTGCCGGAGTAGGGTGGGGTTGCTCGTACCGCATCACAAAATTTTCGTCGCAGGCGCGCGACGCAGCGGTCGGTCGGGGCTGTCATCCACCAACCTCGGGTTTACCCGAGGTTGGATTCCAAGTGCGCAAGTCAGCGCCCGCTTGTGGCGCAGTGCGGCTAGCCCACGCACGACTTTTCTTCGTAGCGTCAGCGGGGGGCCAGTACCATGACGACCTGACGTCCTTCGAAACGGGGCTCCTGCTCCACCTTGGCGATTTTCAAGGTATCGTCCTTGACCCGGTTGAGCAGTTGATAGCCGAGCTCCTGATGCGCCATCTCGCGCCCGCGAAAGCGCAACGTCACCTTGACCTTGTCGCCTTCTTCGAAAAACCGCTGCATGGAACGCATTTTCACGTCGTAGTCGTGATCATCGATCATCGGCCGAAGCTTGATCTCCTTGACTTCGACGACTTTTTGCTTCTTGCGAGCCTCAGCCGCCTTCTTCTGCGCCTGGTACTTGTATTTGCCGTAGTCCAGAATCTTGCAAACCGGCGGGGCCGAATTGGGAGCTATCTCGACCAGATCGAGTCCCGCTTCCTGCGCCTTTTGCAGGGCGACCTGGACCTCGACGGGGCCATGATTGTGGCCATCCTGGTCGATCAGTTGAACACTGTTGGAGCGGATCTCCTCGTTGATGCGCGGCCCATCCTTGGGAGCAGGCTGCGCAGGTTTCATGGGGCGACGAATGGCTCTGTTCTCCTCTGTCGTTGCGACGGACCTGCCGGGGCAGGCGAGCAAAAGATCAGTACAAACCAAGCATAAGTCAACGCCCAAGCGACCGATTTAAGTCAATAGGAGGGCGACGGCAAAAAAGAGCCCGGCAGTGTCGGGCAGGTCACACCCGTCGGTACGCGCAAAAACCGCGAGCTCGATCAATCGTCGCGCGCCAGCAGCGACGAATAGACGGCCCGGGTGGCGATTGCGATGCTGCGCGGGGAAAACATGTACTCGGCGAATTGACGCGCGCGCGCGCCCATGGCGCGGTAAGCCGCCTGATCGAGTGACAATGCCGTGGTCACGGCACGGGCGAAATCGGCAGCGTCCCCCGGCTCGGCCAGCCAGCCCGTGCGGATGTCTTCCGGCATCTCAGGCGGCGTTACGATACGTTCGGGCAAGATGCCGATATTGGCCGCCACAACCGGCCGGCCCATGGCTTGCGCCTCGGCGACCACGCGGCCAAGCACGGGCGGCTCGAGCGCAGGCACGAGCACGATGTCGGCAGCGGCGTAAGCCGCGGGCATGTCGGGGCAATGTCCGCTGAAGCGGATGAATGGCGCAATTCCCTTGCCCCTCGCCTGCTCTGCGATGAACCGGGCGTATTTGCGAAAGATCTGATGCTCCCCTGCCATCACAATGATAAACCCACGCACTCCGCTCTCGATAAGCAAGCGCGCGATCTCCGGCACCAGAATCTGCCCGTTCCAGGGGGCGACTCGGCCGGGGACCAGGACCAGCTGGTCATCCGGACGTACACGCCAAGCCTGGCGGAGCGCTTCCCTGCGGCCGGCAGCGACTGCGGCTGGATCGTAGGTGCCGGTCTGGATGCTGCGCGGGATGATCGTAATGCGCTCGCGCGGCAGGCTAAGCCGCTTCATGACCGGCGCTGCCGCATAATTGGAGGGCGTAATGATGCGATCCCCCTTCGCGAGCGCACCTGCCCAGTAGGCGCGCAGCCCGGAGGTCACCGGCACGTCCGGCAGCGTCGTGACCAGCCAGACTGCAATCTGCGTCGCAGCCATGTTTGCGGCCCAGGCGCCGCCGATGCTTTGCGCGTGGACGATATCGACCCGCTCGGATGCGATCAGGCGCTCCAGCCTGCGTGCACCCCTGTAGAGTTTGAGCGGGCTGATGCTGTCGTTCGCCAGGGGTATCCATTCGCCGCCATGGCTTCTGAGCTCTTCGGCCAGCGGGCCGCCTTCCGCGGCCACCAAGGCGCGGGCACCCGATCGCAACAGCGCCTGGGCGACGTTCAGCGCGGTCCGGGCGACGGGCTCGTCGCGCAAGGCCGCCACGATCTGGAGGATCGTTGCGCCGGCGAGGGTGCGCGGAGCATCGTGTCCCTCGCCCGGGGCGGTGCTCACCGCTGGCTCCGGCGGCTCAGGTGCGTTCCCCGCCCGCGCAGGGCTGTCGGATGTGCACTCAGCGGTGCAGCAAACTCCGTAATACCTCCTCCTGAAAGGGATCCTGAAAGGGGGAGGTCGGCGACCCCCGACTCGGTCGGGGGGAGTCGGGTGGGGGTAGGCTCAGCGTCCCGATGATTGGTGAAACCGCGCGCCCAAGCCCCACGACCCCCACCCGACAGCATTTGCTTCGCGAGCGAAGCAAATGCTGTCGACCTCCCCCTTGCAGGGGGAGGTAGGGGCGCGCGGCATTTGCATTCAAGTTGAAACACGGTAGCCCCTTGCCGATGCGGCGGGCGTCTGCGGTGCGGTCCAGATGAGCGATCCTTGCCTGAAATTCCTCGAGGTTGGAACCGGGAAAGCAGCCCGGCGGATTGCCGTGCGCTGGCGTGCGGGCGGCTCGCCCACGCTGCTGTGGCTCGGCGGGTTCAAGTCGGACATGCGGGGAACCAAGGCCGAGGCGCTCGACTCCTGGGCGCGTCAACACGGTCGCGCAATCGTCCGCTTCGATTATTCGGGCCATGGCGAATCCGGCGGAAATTTTGGCGAGGGCACCATCGGCCGATGGCTCGAAGAGAGCCTCGCCGTATGCGACGCATTCTGCCGCGGTCCGCAAGTCGTGGTCGGCTCATCGATGGGAGCGTGGTTGGCGCTCTTGCTGGCGCGTGAGCTGGCGGCGCGGCCGGAGCCGAGGCCGCGCCTCATGGGGCTCGTTTTGATCGCGCCCGCAGTCGATTTCACCGAGGACCTGATGTGGAAGCGTTTCCCGGCCGAGGTGCAGCGTCAGATCGCGCAAACCGGCGCCTGGGAGCGGCCATCGGCCTATTCTGATGAGCCCTATCTCATCACGCGCGGCTTGATCGAAGACGGACGGCGCCACCTGCTGCGCGACAGCATGATCGAGACCGGCTGCCCGGTGCGGATCCTGCAGGGCGTGCAGGATCCCGATGTTCCCTGGCAGCACGCGGTTGATTTGACCGCGCGCTTTGCACAGGACGATGTCGTGCTCACCCTGGTCAAGGATGGGGATCACCGCCTTTCGCGCCCCGAGGACATCGAGCGCCTCCTCGCCGCCGTCGCGGAATTCTAGGTGTTGGCGCGAGCATCACAGCGACGTGTCCCGGGCGCAGTGCAGCATGAGCAGCGCAAACTCAGATCATTTGCCGACCGCGGACTCGTGATTGCGCTGCTCATGATGCGCTGCAGACCCGGGACCTTACAAAACGCGGCCGCGCGTAGGGGCGGGTTTGAACCCCCC